>SCSO01000034.1 GCA_004297865.1 Legionella sp. | reverse complement strand
GGGAGCGCAAAATATCTATCCTAAAGAGTTTGGTGCCTTTACGGGTGAAATCTCGGTGCCTATGGTAAAAGCCTTCAATGGTCGTTATGTTTTAGTGGGGCATTCTGAAAGAAGGCAACTTTTTCACGAAGATGAAAATTTTGTCGCGCAAAAATTCCACCATGTAAAAGATCATGGTATGATACCCGTTCTTTGTGTGGGTGAGACGCTAAATGAGCGTGAAAAAGGACAAACAGAGCAAGTAATTGCCAATCAATTAAAGGCAGTTAGCGAAAATAATAAAAATTGCTTTGGAGATTGTATTGTTGCCTATGAGCCGGTTTGGGCAATAGGTACTGGTCAAACAGCAACACCCGAACAAGCACAAGAAGTACATAGTTTTATTAGAAATCTCATTACTGAGATTAATGAAAGTGATGCTCAACGTTTACCTATCCTCTATGGAGGCAGTGTAAATGAAAAAAATGCAAAGACATTATTCGCCATGCCCGATATTGATGGGGGTTTGGTTGGTGGAGCTTCATTAAACGCACAACAGTTTTTGGAAATTGTAAAATGTATCAATTGATATTAATGATTCACGTGGCAGTTGCTGTAGTGTTAATAGGTTTAGTCCTCATTCAGCACGGTAAAGGTGCCGATATTGGCGCAGCCTTTGGTTCAGGTGCATCAAATACCTTATTTGGAAGTCAAGGAACTGGTGGTTTTTTATTTAAACTCACTGGTGCTTTGGCATTAACCTTTTTTATTACCAGTTTAACATTGTCTTACTTGGTCTCAACGCAATATGAAAAACTTGATCAAGATGCTATACCCCAACAAACTAACGCACCGGCTACAACGATTCCAGTGCCAGTAGATAACGATAAAAAATAAAAAGGTTTGAGCGAATTTTCGCTCTAAATAAATTTGCCGAAGTGGTGGAATTGGTAGACACGCCGTCTTGAGGGGGCGGTGGCGAAAGCTGTGCCGGTTCGAGTCCGGCCTTCGGCACCATTTAATCCGATCAAGGTGAACACATGCTAGCTCAATATTTACCTATTCTTATATTTATAATCATTGGGTTAGTCCTCGGTATTGTGTTGATTGGCGCAGGGTCCTTATTTTCTAAACACAAGCCTGACGCTGCTAAAAATGCACCTTATGAATGCGGATTCAACGCTTTTGAAAGTTCACATATTCCTTTCGATGTACGATTTTATTTAGTTGCTATTCTCTTTATCATTTTTGATCTTGAAACAGCCTTCTTTTTTCCTTGGGCTTTAGCTCTACGCAAAATCGGTTGGTTTGGTTTTTTAGGTATGATGCTCTTTCTTGGCTTGTTAGTCATTGGTTTTATTTATGAGTGGAAGCGTGGCGCTCTTGAGTGGGAGTAGGCTAGGTTATGGCAGTTGCAGAATTACAAGAAAATGGGTTTTTAACGACATCGGTCGAAAAATTAGTCGGTTGGGCTCGTAGCGGTTCTATGTGGCCTATGACCTTTGGTTTGGCCTGTTGCGCAGTAGAGATGATGCACGTTGGTGCTGCGCGTTATGATTTAGATCGATTCGGTATTATTTTTAGACCTAGTCCTCGGCAAGCGGACGTCATGATTGTTGCAGGAACCTTATGCAATAAAATGGCCCCTGCTTTACGTAAGGTCTATGATCAGATGCCCGAACCACGTTGGGTTATTTCCATGGGTTCCTGTGCGAATGGTGGAGGTTATTACCATTACTCCTACTCAGTAGTACGTGGCTGTGACCGTATCGTTCCAGTTGATGTTTATGTACCTGGTTGTCCTCCTACTGCGGAAGCTTTAATGTATGGCATCATCCAATTACAAAACAAAATTAGGCGTAAATCCGTTATAGAAGCCTAAACAAATATTTCCGAATGAAGGATACCAAGATATCAAAGGTGCAAATTAGATGACTAAAAGCGATTATTTGGTTGAACAGCTCAAAGTACAATTGGGTACTCATATAAGTGAAATAAGTTTAGCTTATGATGAAGTAACCATTGAATGTAGCGCCAAACATTTAAAAGCATTGATGCTTGAGCTGCGCGATATTGAAACCTTTTCATTTGATCAGATGATTGACCTCTGCGGAGTAGACTACCTATTGTATGGTGAATACGATTGGGAAACGGAAGCAGCTACGGAACAAGGTTTTTCGCGCGGGGTCGAGCGACAAGAATCACGTGCTTATATCATGGATAAACCTCGTTTTGCCGTGGTTTATCATCTTTTATCCACCGTTAAAAATCACCGATTGCGCGTGAAATTGTTTGTTGATGAAGCGCATTTGATAGTCCCTTCAATACATGATTTATGGAAAAGTGTGAATTGGTTTGAAAGAGAGGCTTATGATTTATACGGCATTTTATTTGAAGGTCATCCCGATTTAAGAAGAATACTTACCGACTATGGTTTTATCGGTCATCCTTTCCGTAAAGATTTCCCAGTCAGTGGCCATGTGGAAATGCGTTATGACGCAAAACAACAAAAAATAGTTTATGAGCCAGTCGATATAGTACCGAGAGTACTTGTACCCAAAGTTATCCGTAACGATAACCGTTATTTAAGTAGTGATGAGGGCAAAGAATGATTGAGTTAAAAAATTATACTTTAAACTTTGGTCCCCAACATCCTGCGGCTCATGGGGTATTACGCTTGGTTCTTGAATTAGAAGGCGAAACCATTGTGCGTGCAGATCCGCATATTGGTTTACTTCATAGAGCCACTGAAAAATTAGTGGAAACTAAACCCTACATTCAAAGCATCGGTTATATGGATCGTTTAGATTACGTTTCCATGATGTGTAATGAACACGCCTATGTGCGTTCTATTGAAAAATTGTTAAATATCGAAGTACCTATACGGGCTCAATACATTCGTACCATGTTTGATGAGGTAACCCGGGTTCTAAATCATTTACTGTGGTTAGGCGCTATTGCACTGGATATTGGTGCAATGACGGTTTTCTTATACTGCTTTAGAGAGCGTGAAGATCTTTTTGATTGTTATGAAGCGGTTTCTGGTGCACGTATGCATGCAACCTATTATCGCCCAGGTGGTGTAGCTCGGGATTTGCCGGATAGCATGCCCCATTATAAAACTTCCAGATGGCATAATGAGCGTGAGACCGAAAAGCGTAATGCAGATCGTCATGGCAGTTTATTAGATTTCCTTTGGGCCTTTACCGAACGTTTTCCTCATTGCGTCGATGAATATGAAACCTTATTGACCGATAACCGAATTTGGAAACAACGTACTGTTGATATCGGAGTGGTATCTCCTGAAGATGCTTTGCAATGGGGTTTCACAGGACCCATGTTACGCGGTTCAGGAATTGCTTGGGATCTTCGTAAAAAACAATCCTATGCTGCCTATGATCAAGTAGAGTTTGATATTCCTGTTGGGAAAACTGGCGATTGTTATGATCGCTATTTAGTTCGTGTAGAGGAACTACGTCAGTCTAATCGCATTATTCGTCAATGCATTGAGTGGTTAAGAAATAATCCAGGTCCTATTAAAGTAGACGACCATAAAGTAACTCCTCCAAGACGAGTGGAAATGAAACAAGACATGGAAGCCCTTATTCATCATTTCAAGTTATTTACTGAAGGATTCTGCTTACCGCGAGGAGAGGTGTATAGTGCGGTAGAAGCGCCTAAAGGTGAATTTGGAATTTATATGGTATCCGATGGTGCAAACAAACCCTATCGTATGAAAATTCGTGCGCCAGGCTTTGCCCATTTAGCCAGTTTTGATGAGATGGTCAGAGGCCATATGCTTGCTGATGGCGTTGCTATCTTAGCGAGTCAGGATATTGTATTTGGTGAGATTGATCGTTAATTCGCGTTAACTTAGTTAAAAGCGGATTATAGAAATAAACTGCATATAGTCAGTAATAACGAGATAAGGTTTAGAAATGCCGGTGAATTCTGCAAAAATATTACCTGAATTGATGTCAAAAAGCAGCATTGATGACATCGACCATTGGATTGCTAAATATCCAGCTGATCAAAAGCAGTCAGCAGTGATGAGCGCGTTGCGAATCGTGCAGGAAGAGCATGGTTACCTAACCCAAGAATTAATGGATGCTGTTGCTGACTATTTGGGAATGCCTCCAATCGCAGTCTATGAAGTAGCAAGTTTTTATACCATGTATGAACATCAACCCATAGGTAGACATTTAATTAATGTCTGTACCAATATTTCTTGCAAACTCCGAGACTCCAATGCAGTTGTTAAACATTTACAAAAAAGTCTTGGAATTAAAATGGGTGAAACCACAGATGATGGTCGCTTTACTTTGCGTTCCGTGGAGTGCTTAGGTGCTTGTGTAAACGCGCCTATGATGCAAGTCGATAAAGACTATCATGAAAATCTAACTACCGAATCGATTGATGCGGTATTAGAACAGTACGAATAAGATAGAGGTGGTTACTATGGTTGAATTAAATCAAGTCTGTTACCGAACATTGCATTTGCCTGAGCCCTGGTCGCTCTCTGCTTATCAGAGCGTAGGTGGTTACAGTGCTTTGCGTAAAATACTGACCCAACAGATGCCGCCTCAACAAATCATTGATGAATTAAAAACATCAGCTTTACGAGGTCGTGGAGGTGCGGGATTCCCCACAGGCTTAAAATGGAGTTTTATGAATCGTAATTCTCCAGTACAAAAATACGTAGTCTGTAATTCAGACGAAGGTGAGCCTGGTACTTGCAAAGACCGCGAAATTTTAAATATGAATCCACATCAACTCATCGAAGGGATGATTATTGCTGGTTATACCATGGGCGCTTCAGTGGGTTATAACTATATTCGAGGGGAATTTTGGTTACCTTTCGAAAGAACAGAAGCTGCATTGAAAGAGGCTTACGAAGCAGGATTCTTAGGAAAAAATATTTTGGGCTCAGGATTTGATTATGATCTGTATAATCATCTCGGTGCTGGAGCTTATATTTGCGGTGAAGAGACTGCTTTACTTAATTCTCTTGAAGGTAAAAAAGGTCAACCACGCTTCAAGCCTCCGTTCCCAGCCAATTTCGGCTTGTACGGTATGCCCACAACAATTAACAATACAGAAACCTTTGCCTCTGTTCCGGTAATCATGGAGAAAGGCGGTGAATGGTTCTTGAAACTAGGTAAGCCCAATAATGGCGGCACCAAATGTTTCAGCGTAAGCGGTCATGTCAATAAACCAGGAAATTTTGAAATTCCTTTAGGCACACCATTTAAGACCCTTCTTGAATTAGCTGGTGGCGTTACCCAAAATCGTAAAATTAAAGCAGTCATTCCTGGTGGAACTTCCATGCCAGTATTACCTGGCGAGATCATGATGGGTCTTGATATGGATTATGACTGTATTCAAAAGGCAGGCTCTGGTTTAGGTTCAGGTGCGGTGATCATCATGGACGAAACGACTTGTATGGTAGATGCCTTATATCGAATTTCTGAGTTTTATATGGATGAATCATGTGGTCAATGTACCCCATGTCGTGAAGGTACGGGTTGGTTGGTTAGATTATTACACCGCATTAAAGAAGGCCACGGTGAGCCTGGTGATGTGGAGAAATTAGTGAATGTCGCCAATAACATCGAAGGACGGACCATTTGTGCATTAGGTGAGGCTGCTGCTTGGCCAGTGCAAAGTTTTGTGAAACATTTCTATCATGAATTTGATTATTTCATAAAGAACAAACGCTCGGTCGTCGCAGCATAATTGAAAAGGTTTAGACCATGGCTACTATTGAAATTGACGGTAAAACATTTGAAGTAGAAAACGGGAAGATGATCATTGAGGTCGCAGATGACAATGGAATTTATATTCCACGCTTTTGCTATCACAAAAAATTATCGGTAGCCGCTAACTGCAGAATGTGTTTAGTAGAAGTTGAAAATGGTCGCAAGCCGGTTCCTGCTTGTGCCACTCCTATCACTAATGGTATGAAAGTATTTACCAAATCGGAACAGGCTCTGCACTCCCAAAAAGTGGTGATGGAGTTTTTACTCATAAATCATCCCTTGGATTGTCCTATCTGCGATCAAGGTGGAGAATGCGAATTACAAGATGTTTCCATGGGCTTTGGTCAAGACGAATCAGAATACACAGACACCAAACGTTCAGTAGATGATGATAATTTAGGTACACTCATTTCTACAGAAATGACTCGTTGTATCCATTGCACTCGTTGCGTGCGCTTTGGTGACGAAGTGGCGGGCTTAAGAGAGCTCGGCGCAACTGGTCGTGGTGAGGACATGCAAATTGGTACTTATGTGCAACACAGCATGACCTCCGAAGTATCGGGCAATATTATTGATTTATGTCCTGTCGGGGCGCTGACTTCTAAGCCATATCGCTTTACAGCTAGACCTTGGGAATTAATGCAGCATGATAGTGTAGCACCTCATGATTGTCTGGGCTCAAACGTCCATATCCATACCCGTAACAATCAATTAATGCGCGTAGTTCCTAAAGAAAATGAATACATCAACGAAACTTGGTTGTCAGATAGAGATAGATTTAGTTATCTTGGTTTAAATAGTGAATATCGTGCCAGTCAACCACTGATAAAACGAAACGGTCAATGGGAAACTGTGGACTGGGAAACAGCATTAACATTCGCCGCTGAAGGAATGAGCCGTATTATTAAGCAGTATGGCCCTGAACAAATGGCTGCATTCGCGTCTAGTTCATCTACATTAGAAGAATTGTATCTATTACAAAAGTTAATGCGGGAATTAGGGGTTAATAATCTCGACCATCGTTTACAACAAGTTGATTTTAAAGATCAAGATAATCAAGCCACTAGTCCTGTAGGTTCATTGCCGTATGCGGATATTGAACTACAGAATGCAATTCTTCTAGTAGGCTGTAATATCGATCGCGAGGTTCCGTTAGCAGGTGTTCGTGTACGTAAAGCATTTCGTAATGGTGCTAAGATTTATGCCATCAATCCTGTAGATTTTGAATATCGTTTCGAACTCACAGAGCGCTCAGTCATTTCACCATTAGAAATGCCTATGCAGCTCGCTAAACTGGCTGCGGCTTTAGCTCCAAATGCCAAAGATTTGCCGGAAGAAGTACAAAAATTATTAATTGGTTTAGAAGTAGATAAAACCACACAGGAAATGGCAAAAGGAATTAAAGCAGAACAAGTAGCTATTATCACTGGCGCGATTTGTGAAAATCATCCTGAGGCTTCATTAATTCGTACTTTGATTTCAGTGATTGAGCACTTAACGGGTGCTAAGACTTTGCGTTTGACTAATGGGTCCAACACAGTTGGCGCTTGCCTAGCAGGTATGTTACCACATCGAACACTAGGTGGTAGACCCGTGACTGAATCGGGTCTGGATGTTCAAGCTGCATTAAATGCCAAACTAAAAGGCTATTTCTTAATGGCGGTTGAACCTGGCTATGATTTTGCTAATCCTCATGGCGCTCGTCAATCCATGCTTGCTGCAGAATTTGTGGTACTTTTATCTGCCTATAATCATGAGTCAATGCAAGATTATGCCGATGTGATTTTACCCATTGCACCATACGCAGAAACATCGGGTACTTACATCAACGTGAATAATACTTGGCAAACAGTAAAGGGCGCTTTAGCCCCTCATGGGGAAGCTCGTCCAGCTTGGAAAGTATTAAGAGTGTTGGGTAATTTATTAGATTGCAAAGAGTTTGACTTCACTTCAACAGAAGAAGTAAAAGAGCATATTCAAAGACAAATTGCTATGACTACCGCAGAAGATTATAGACCTTACTATCCGGAGTCATTACCTTTGATCAATCAGTCTCTAGTGCGTGTGGGGGAATGGCCTTTATACCGTATTGATGCAATCGTTAGAAATGCTAAAGATCTACAATTCTGTGCAGCATCTGAATCAGCTTGTATTCGCATTCATCCATCTACAGCTGAGAGATTAAAATTAGACGACATTGCTACTGTATCTCAAGGTGATATTGAGATAACATTGCCGCTCAAACGTGATGAGCGCATTGCGGCAGACGTAGTTTGGGTAGCAAATGCAATGCCTGAAACAGTTGATTTAGGTCATTCTTTTGCTGCAATAACAATTAAGCGCTAAAACAGGTATAAAAATGCTTCAAAATATCGGCATCTTGATTTGGATCGTTATTAAAATACTCGTGATAGTAATTCCCTTATTACTATTCGTAGCTTATCTTACTTATGCTGAGCGTAAAGTAATTGGGTATATCCAAGTCCGTGTAGGACCCAACCGTGTTGGATTTAAAGGATTATTACAACCCTTTGCCGATTTACTTAAATTGCTCACTAAAGAAATTATTATTCCAAATAAATCAAATAAATATCTGTTTGTTATCGCACCCCTCTTTGCTTTAGTCCCTTCTTTAGTAGGATGGGCAGTTATTCCTTTTGATCAAGGGGTAGTATTAGCGAATATCAATGCCGGTGTTTTATACCTTTTCGCCATGAGCTCCTTAGGAGTCTATGGTGTCATTATCGCGGGTTGGGCATCTAACTCTAAGTACGCCATGTTTGGTGCTTTGCGAAGTACAGCGCAAACCGTATCGTATGAGATCGCCATGGGTTTTGCTTTCGTCGGTGTGTTACTTGCTGCGGGAAGCATGAATTTGTCTGACATTGTGCTGTCACAAAAAGGTGGAATTTTACATTGGTGGTTTATACCACTGTTACCTTTATTCTTAGTATTTTGGATAGCTGGTATTGCAGAAACCAATCGCGCACCTTTTGATATGGCTGAAGGGGAATCTGAAATTGTTGCGGGCTTCCATGTGGAATATTCAGCGGTAGGCTTCGCACTCTTTTTCTTATCTGAATACGCCAGTATGATTTTGATCTCAACTGCTATCAGCATATTATTCATGGGTGGTTGGTTATCACCCTTTGAAGGCATTTCCTTTATTGATGATATTTTTTATGTGGTACCCGGCTTTGTATGGTTATTACTAAAAGTCAGTTTCTTTCTATTTGTTTATTTGTGGGTTAGAGCGACCTTCCCCCGTTACCGTTATGATCAACTCATGCGTTTAGGTTGGAAAGTACTTATTCCGGTCACCATCGTTTGGGTCATAGTGACAGCCTTAATGGTTATTACTCACCTGAAACCCTGGTTTTAAAGGTTAATAGAGAAGCCGATGAAAAAAATATATCAATATATTAAACATTACATTCGCAGTTTCTTATTACTGGAACTGCTGTCAGGATTAGCCTTGACAGGTAAATACTTTTTTAAGAAAAAGTTTACAGTGCAATTTCCTGAAGAACGGACACCTATTTCGCCGCGTTTTCGTGGATTATTAGCATTGCGTCGTTATCCTAACGGAGAAGAGCGTTGTATTGCTTGTAAACTTTGCGAAGCAGTCTGCCCTGCTTTAGCAATTACCATCGAATCAGAGCCACGAGAAGACGGGTCTCGACGTACTACTCGTTATGATATTGATATGTTTAAGTGTATTAACTGCGGTTTATGCGAAGAATCATGTCCTGTAGATTCCATTGTGGTGACTCCTATACAGCACTACCACATAAGTGAACGTGGTCAAAATATCATGACTAAAGAAAAACTACTTGCTGTGGGTGATTTATTGGAAGCTAGACTTGCCAAAGATCGTCTTGCAGATGAAAAGTACCGATAATGGGGTGGTCTAATGCATGACTTAATGATTCAAGTAATATTTTATATTTTTGCAATAATTGCTGTAGGCTCAGCATTTATGGTGATTACACAAAATAACCCTGTACGCTGTGTGTTATTTCTAGTAGTTACTTTTTTTGCAAGTGCGGCCCTATGGATTTTAGCGGAATGCGAGTTTCTCGCCTTGATTTTAATATTAGTCTATGTCGGCGCCGTAATGACGCTGTTTTTATTCGTAGTAATGATGCTTAATATTGATGTCGAATCCATGAAAAGTCATTTTATGCGCTACCTACCTATTGGATTAATTATGGTGGCACTATTAACGGGCTTGCTCATGGTGGCTTTACCCAATGATGCATTCAAAAACTCAGTACAACCGAGCAGCTCTGTTCTTGTCGATACGCAAAGCAATAAGCAAAGTACCAATAATACTATTGCCACAGCAACCCCTGTATCCAATACCGAAGCGTTAGGTTTAGTACTTTATACCGACTATTTCTTGGCATTTGAATTGGCTGCAGTGATCTTACTAGTTGCTATTGTTGCAGCTATAACCTTGGTACACCGAAATACAGTTCGTGGTAAACGACAAAATATTACAGATCAAATTATGACCCGATCAGAAGATCGAGTCCGATTAGTCAGTATGAAGTCAGAGAAATAAAATTGGGGAATCCTATATGATACCGGTTCAAGATTATCTGATATTAAGTGCGATTATGTTTGGTTTAAGCTTAGTAGGCATTATGCTTAATCGTAAAAATATCATTTTGCTCCTAGTGTGTGTTGAATTAATGCTATTGGCTGTAAATACCAACTTTGTAGCCTTTTCACATTATTACGGAGCGATTAGCGGTCAGATTTTCGTCTTTTTTATTTTAACAGTCGCTGCAGCTGAAGCTGCGATTGGTTTGGCCATCGTGATGTTGCTCTATAGAAATCGGGGCAATATTGATGTAGACAAGATGAATCATTTAAAAGGTTAATATCGTGAGTATATTACAACTGTGTTTAATTATTGTTTTAGCTCCTTTAACCGGCTCTATCATTGCTGGATTTTTAGGTCAACAAATTGGTCGTGTAGGTGCGCACAGCGTGACTATTGCAGGAGTAGGTATTTCTTTCCTCCTCTCCACTTATGTCGCTTATGAAATTCTTTCAGGTGCAACGCCTATCGTGAATAGTGTTTTATATTCCTGGGCCAATGGTGGATCCTTAATCCCTTATGACTTTAGTATTGGGTTCTTAATTGATCCCTTAACGGTAGTGATGTTAGTAACGGTCACCTTTGTTTCTTTGTTAGTGCATATCTACAGTATTGGTTATATGGCCGATGATGATGGTTACCAACGTTTCTTCAGTTATATTTCTCTCTTTACCTTTATGATGCTCATGCTAGTCAGTGCGAATAATTTCTTACAATTATTCTTTGGCTGGGAAGGTGTGGGTTTGGTGTCTTATTTATTAATCGGTTTTTGGTACCACAAAGAATCTGCCCTAGAAGGAAGTTTAAAAGCCTTCTTGGTGAACCGAGTAGGAGACTTTGGTTTTGTATTAGGTATTGCTTTCGTTTTTGCGTACACAGGCAGCCTTGATTACGCAACAGTATTTAAAAGCGCCAGTTCTTTAGCTGGCCAAACCATCGAACTATTCAGTGGCCACTCATGGTCAGTGATGACCGTCACCTGCATACTCCTTTATGTAGGTGCTATGGGTAAATCAGCTCAAGTACCTTTGCATGTCTGGTTACCAGAATCAATGGAAGGTCCTACTCCGATTTCTGCACTCATCCACGCAGCAACCATGGTGACTGCTGGGGTGTTTATGATCGCCCGAATTTCGCCGATGATAGAACTATCAACTACAGCTTTGACAGTTGTATTAGTGATTGGGGCGACAGGCGCATTATTTACCGGAATCTTAGCATTAGTGATGAACGACATTAAGCGAGTGGTTGCTTATTCCACCTTATCGCAATTAGGCTATATGATGGTAGGAATGGGCGCTTCAGCCTACAGCGCTGGAATGTTTCACCTCCTAACCCATGCTTGTTTTAAAGCACTATTATTCTTAGGGGCTGGTTCAGTTATTATTGGAATGCACCATGAACAAGATATGCGTAAAATGGGTGGTTTGTGGAATAAAATGCCGATCACTTATGCGACCTATGTTATTGGAAGTTTAGCATTGTGCGCCTTCCCACCTTTTTCTGGGTTTTATTCTAAAGATACTATTATTGAAGCCGCACAATTATCGCAAATTCCTGGTGCCAGTTATGCCTATTTCTGCGTTTCATTGGGTGCGATGGTTACCGCCTTGTATACATTTAGATCTTTATTCATGACTTTCCATGGTACTCCGAGAATGGATAAGCATACTTTTGACCATGTTCATGAATCACCTTGGGTAGTCTGGCTTCCCTTAGTGTTGCTAGCTATTCCATCCATTATGTTAGGTTATGTGCTATATATGCCTATCCTATTTAATGAACCGACTTTATTAGCTAGCTCTCTCTTTGTATTACCAGAGCATAATGTGTTGGCTGAATTAGCGCATGAAGTAACTTCTCCTTTAGCTAGCGCTTTACATTCCCTGAACTCATTGACCTTCTGGTTAACACTTGCGGGAACGGTCATTGCTTGGATTTGCTATATCGCAGTACCTAGCATTCCAAGTTATTTGGCCCGGCATATTTCCGTAATCTATAAAATTCTTGTGGACAAATATGGATTTGATCGATTTAACGAACTCGTGTTTGTCAAAGGGACAAAAGGATTAGGACGTGCATTTTATTCCATAGGCGATCAAAAATTAATTGATGGCTTTGTGGTTAATGGAAGCGGACGTCTTGTACGTTGGTTCTCTACAAAAGGACGTTCCATGCAAAGCGGTTACTTATATCATTACGCAACAGTGATGGTATTAGGAGTAATGGGTTTTTTATGCTGGTTGATTCTGGGTTGAAGGTAAGGTGACAATATGCATCATTTGCTTAATTTATTAATTTGGTTGCCAATCATTGGTGGTGTTTTTGTTCTACTTACTGGTGATGACAACAAACCCAATATTTCGCGTTTCATCGCATTATTTACAGTATTACTGTGTTTAATTATGTGCGCTCCACTTTTTTGGGGATTTGATCTTAATAAAGCCTCCATGCAATTTGTAGAAGAAATACCTTGGATGCCTGCTTTAGGGATCAATTATTCCGTGGGCATTGATGGACTGTCCTTATTGCTGATCGCGCTAAGTATTTTTACCAATTTAATTGTGATTTTAGCCACTTGGAGTAGTATTACAAATCGTGTCGCTCAATATTTATCTGCCTTTTTAATCATGCAGGGTTTATTGGTAGGAGTCTTTTCCGCGCTAGATGCTATTTTGTTTTATATCTTCTGGGAAGCAACATTAATACCGATGTACCTAATTATTGGTATTTGGGGATCGGACAATCGCATTTATGCAGCCATCAAGTTTTTCCTCTATACCTTCTTAGGTTCTGTCTTAATGTTGGCTAGCTTTTTGTATATGGGTTATATCGCCGGATCATTTAAAATTGAAACGTTCTATGCGATTAAACTGAGCATGACCGCACAAACCTTAATTTTTATTGCTTTCTTCTTAGGATTTGCAATTAAGATTCCGATGTTTCCAGTCCATACTTGGTTACCTGACGCCCATACGGAAGCACCAGCAGGCGGGTCCGTCATTTTAGCAGCTATTTTATTAAAACTTGGAGCTTACGGTTTTATCCGTTTCTCTCTTCCTATCGTCCCAGACGCCTGTAATCATTATGCGGGAGTTATGGTTGCCTTATCATTAATTGCCGTTGTGTATATTGGCCTGGTAGCCATTATTCAAAAAGATATGAAACGCTTAATTGCTTATTCTTCAATATCACATATGGGATTTGTTACTTTAGGTTGTTTTGCCATTTTTGCGATTTCTCATCAGTATGGTGTTAGCAATGCGGGTTTAGTGCTCGAAGGTGCCATAGTGGTGATGATTTCTCATGCCTTTGTATCCAGTGCGATGTTTGCTGGGGTAGGCTTTATCTATGATCGAATGCATACCCGACTTTTAAGTGACTTTGGCGGTATAGTCAATACGATGCCAATCTTCGCTTCTTTCTTTATGCTCTTTGCCATGGCAAATGCGGGATTACCTGGTACTTCAGGTTTTGTTGGCGAATTCATGGTGATTTTAGGGAGTCTGAAAGCTGGGTTCTGGGTCACCTTTTGGGCTGCTACGACTTTAATTATTGGTGCTGCCTATACGTTATGGATGTATAAGCGAGTTATTTTTGGACCTATTGCCAATGATAAGGTAGCTAAATTAAAAGATATTTCCGGTTTTGAGCTCTGTTCGTATGTATTATTAGCGTTGATGGTCATAGCCATGGGGGTTTATCCAAAACCCATGTTGACTTATGTGCATCAAACTGTAAGCCATACTATAGAGTTAGCTGATAAATCCAAATTGTAAGGTTAAACCAAATGATAGCAATACTTGAAAATATCCATGTCGCATTGCCTGAAATGATTGTGTTGGTCAGTGCATGCCTTGCTTTATTGGGAGATTTATTTTTCCGCCCACGCTGCAAAGCCATTGCTTACTCTATTTCTTGTTTAGGTCTTCTAGCCGCAGCAATAGTTAGTTACCTTTTTATTGGTAATTTTAAACTAATCATTCTTAATGGCTTATTTGTGAGTGATGATGTTGCGCATTTGATGAAATTTTTTATCTACCTAACTGTATTCTTAAGTTTTATTTATTCTAGAAGCTATATCGATGAGCGCCAAATGCCTTCAGGTGATTATTATGTGTTAGGTATGTTTTCAACCCTAGGCATGATGATTTTAGTTTCTGCACATTCCATGCTCACAGTGTATTTAGGTTTAGAATTAATGTCACTTCCCCTCTATGCCATGACTGCAATTCGGAGAACAGACAGCGATTCTTCTGAAGCGGCAATGAAATATTTCGTGATGGGAGCAATTGCTTCAGGCATGCTGCTGTATGGTATTTCTTTAGTATATGGAGCGACAGGTAAACTTGATCTCTTAGAAGTTGCGCATGAAATTTCTTTAAACTGGCAACAACAAAATACCTTACTGTCTTTTGCTATGGTATTTTTACTCGCTGGAATTGGTTTTAAACTGGCTGCAGTGCCATTCCACATGTGGGCTCCGGATGTGTACCAAGGTGCTCCAAGTTCAGTGACTTTATTCATTAGTACTGCACCCAAGATTGCGGCTTTGGGTATGGCGTTTAGATTACTGACTATTGGCTTAGCCGACGCGGCCATGCATTGGCAACAAATTCTGTTGGTGATGTCTTTATTGTCTGCAGGTTTAGGTAATTTATTAGCGGTGGTGCAAACCAGTATTAAGCGTCTCTTTGCTTATTCTGCGATTGCTCATGTTGGTTACGCCTTATTTGGGATTTTGGCAGGAACCGCCGCTGGTTATTCGGCAGCACTCTACTATATTCTTGTTTATTCACTCATGTCGGCTGCGGCTTTTGGTTTAGTAGTCCTCATGTCTAGTCAAGGCATGGAGATTGATAACGTTGAAGATTTAAAAGGCTTGAATAAGCGCAGCCCCTGGCTTGCGTTTATGATGTTAATCGTCATGTTTTCTATGGCAGGGGTACCTCCCACAGTAGGTTTCTTTACTAAGTTATTGGTATTAAAAGCATTAGTAGACGTGCATATGACTGGGGTAGCCATTTTAGGTTTGTTGTTTACCGTTATCGGCGCTTATTACTATTTAAGAATTATCAAAATCATGTATTTCGAGCAACCTACAAATACTGAACCAGTCATGATTAGCAAGGGCAATACCGTGGTCTATTCCATTAATTGTCTATCCTTATTATTTTTAGGGATTTTTCCAGGAGCGCTAATCGGTGCCTGTATTAATGCATTTGTGAATTAATTCGCAAAAGTACTTGCTAAGCCTAGGGAGGGCAAGTATACTTGGCCTCAGTTGACGCGGGGTGGAGCAGCCTGGTAGCTCGTCGGGCTCATAACCCGAAGGTCGTAGGTTCAAATCCTGCCCCCGCTACCACTATTTTTGAAACCCCATTTATGGGGTTTTTTATTATCTTAAAATAGGGTCTGAATCCAAGTCAGTTACAGACTTGGGCGTATGCGCCCTTTTTGTGTTGTATAAACTATGCTGCAAAACGAATTAGTACAATTATTATCTCCTACTGTGGAAGATATGGGATATGAACTCTGGGGTTGTG
>SCSO01000541.1 GCA_004297865.1 Legionella sp. | reverse complement strand
TGCCGTCGACGGCGTCGCTGCGGTTCGTGCCGGAGCCGCAGTGGAACGGCACGCCGGGCGGCCTGACGGTGCGCCTGATCGACGGCTCGAACACCTCGAACAATCCGGTGGCCTTCTCGGCCTCGTCGGATGTGTCGACGAACGGCGACACGACGGCGATCTCTGCGGCGACGGTGCCGCTGACGACGACGGTGGTTGCGGTGAACGACGCACCGGTGGTGAGCGGGACGGCGACGGTTCCTCCCAGCAACGAAGACACGCCGAGCACGACGGGCACGTCAATCTCGACCCTGCTGGGTCAGGGCACGGTCAACTATACCGACGGCACGGACACGATTCCGAGCGGCTCGACGGGCACAGCGTCGGCCGGCATCGCCATCACGGGCAATGCGTCGACGGCGGCGCAGGGCACGTGGCAGTACTCGACCGATGGCGGCACGACCTGGGTCGACATTCCACGTACGGGCCTCAGTGACGGCAATGCCATTGTCCTGCCGAACACGGCAACCTTGCGCTTTGCACCGAACGGTGACTGGAACGGCACGCCGGGCGCATTGACGGCGCGCGTCTCCGATGGCGACACTGGCCTGCCGGCGACGGGCACCCAGAACCTCGGCGCCGTTGGTGGTACGAGCCAGTGGTCCGCCGGCACGATTGCCATCGGCACGGTTACGCCGCCGGTGAACGATGCACCGGTTGCGACGGGTACGGTGACGTTCCCGTCGGTCAACGAAGACACGACGCCGCCGGGTCAGACGGTGTCGAGCCTGTTCACGCCGAGCTTCGACGACACGCGCGACACGGTGTCGGGCGGCTCGTCGGCGAACACGCTGGCGGGTATCGCGATCACCGCGAATGCGGCAACGGCGGCACAGGGCAACTGGCAGTACACGACCGACGGCACGACCTGGGTCGATGTCCCGCGGACGGGCCTGGGCGACACGACGGCCCTGATCCTGCCGTCGACGGCGTCGCTGCGGTTCGTGCCGGAGCCGCAGTGGAACGGCACGCCGGGCGGCCTGACGGT
>SCSO01000339.1 GCA_004297865.1 Legionella sp. | reverse complement strand
ACTTGATGGCGTTGGTGTTCTTGTTCATTTTTACAAATAATCAACTCATGCCCTATGTCCAAAGCGGCAAGCAATAAAATTTGATAATTATCCAGTAACTTAAATTTTTCTTTTTTTTCTGCCATCTGATCGCTAAGCTTTTTAGCGGCTAGGATCAAATTAGGCTCTTCGCCTTCTGGGCATTTAATTTCGTAGGTCTTATTTAATAATTTAATTTTACATGTTTTTATGCTGGTCATGCTTAGGCCCTTGCCATAGTCTATTGCTCTTTAAATGGTAACAATTTTGACTGCTAACGGCAAATATTACCATTCAATTAGGTGAACCCAGGGCGTAAATGAGTTATCATTTGCAAATTTGCAATTTAACTGAGTCGACATGTCTTCTGAAAATCCTTCCTTACGTCTTCCTGTCTATGATGAATTCTTCCATTCCTTAGCGGGTTTGGCTTTACCTATAAGTGTCAGTGAGTTACATGGAATCATGTGTGGTTATCTCTGTGCCAATGCAGATAATCAGGGTGAATCCTATTTGCGCGCCTTACTCAACAATAAAAAGGATGAGCAAACTCGTATCGCGGCAACCGCTATGTTTGCGGTGTATTCTATTAGCCAACAACAAATAGACAATTTTGATTTTGAATTCGAATTGTTACTCCCAGATGACGAGACAACTTTAGTGAGTCGTGCAGGGGCCTTCAGCGAATGGTGTCAGGGCTTTACCCAAGCATTGACCAGCGCCGGAATTAGCCAGGATCATTTTTATGACGAAGAATCTCAAGAAGCGCTGCAACACATTGTCGAATTTGGGGAGTTAGATTGTGATACCTTAGATGTGGATGAAGAGGACGAAAAAGCATTAGTAGAAGTCTGCGAATACACCCGTTTAGCCGTGTTACGTTTGCATGGTGATTTAGTAGCCAATGAAAGAGAACGTGGTGGCTCAGATACCACCCATTGATAATTAAAAGGAAGTTTTGCAATGATTAACCAACAGGAATATTTACAAAGAAGACAACACCTAGCCCTACAATTACCCGCCGATAGTGTGGCGATTATTCCTGCCAGTTCCGAATTATTGCGAAATGGGGATAGTCATTATCGATTTCGTCAAGCCAGCGATTTTTATTATTTGACCGGATTTAATGAGCCTGAAGCCCTATTGATTATTACCTCTGGCAAAGAGAGTCAGAGTATTTTATTTAATCGTCCGCGAAATCCCGCTGAAGAGCAATGGACTGGCCCTCGCTTAGGTCAAGACGGTGCAACAAAAGAATTGAGGATGAATCAGGCCTTTCCTATTAGTAGTCTGGCGAAAGAATTGCCCAAGCTCTTAATGGGTAAATCAGCCATTTATTATGCCATAGGCCGGCATCCGCATTTAGAAATGGTCATCTTAGCAGCCTTTAATACCATCAAACATGAAGTGCGTCGCGGAGCAAAATCACCAGATACTTTTGGTGATTTAGATCCTATCCTCGGCGAAATGCGACTTATTAAAAGTGCTGCAGAAATTGACTTAATGCGTCGTGCTGCTGTCATTTCGGTGAATGCTCATAAAGCCGCAATGAAAAAATGTAAACACTTAGAATATGAATATCAATTAGAAGCAGAGCTTTGTTATGAATTTATTCGCCAGGGTTGTCGCAGCGTGGCTTATGATCCCATAGTAGGTTCTGGAGAGAACGCTTGCGTACTTCATTACACCGATAATAATGCGACCTTAGCACAAGGGGCTTTAGTCTTAATTGATGCAGGCGGCGAATATGGTAATTATGCTGCAGATATCACGCGTACTTTTCCCGTGAGCGGTCGTTTTAGTCCTGAGCAAAAAAGTATTTACGAACTGGT
>SCSO01000338.1 GCA_004297865.1 Legionella sp. | reverse complement strand
GTTGGGTCGTGACCCAACCTACAACTAACAAAGGCAATAAGCCAATTCAAGACAGTTGCTACATAGAATTTGTAAATTCCTTCGTCCTACGACTTGTTCGTGGCGTCCAGAGATTTTTATCCTAGTTCACCTTGTAAATGAGAACAATTTACAGGTATAATTAGCCACAAAACTTTACAAATTGTATTAAAAGTCAATTATGAATCTTAAAAAAATCTTCCCCTGGGTCCATGAAGCCTGGCATTCTTATACCAAACACCATCTGATGTTATGGTGGCCTTTAAGCTTTCTTTTCTTAACTCCACTCGCGGTTTTAATTGTGTTTGGCGGCATTATCCCCTTTGGCTTAAATAGCTTAGGCTGGATTACTTTTAATCACAAAATTCTCAATTATCCTTACATGCTCATCGTGGCAGGCCTAGTGTTTTGTGCTTGGTTTCCTTTTATTGATGGCATCTATCGCCTAATCAATGATTGTCTGCAAGGAAAACCTGTCACTGAGGACACTGCTTTTCATAATTTGTTTAATTCTCAAGACATGGGCAAAGCTTTAGGGGCTGTATTTATCATTCTTTTCTTATTAAATTGTTTAGGCGCACTTTTTAAACCACTCACTTTGCTGGTTTTATTGGTCATGGTACTGACCCTTTTTACCCCACTTTTATTAATCAAAGACAATTCCATGCCTTGGCAGAAAGGACTAGAGTCAGTCAAATTGGCTTTGCAAAATAAAAAATTAGTGGCTCAAGTATGGGGTTTGCGCTTGTTAGTTACCTTAGCCATCTTTTTACCCTGGATTATCGTGGCCGGTTTAGGTGGATTTCATACTTTAAAAATGATTGCTGCCTTGTTTGCCTTACCAGCTTTTGTTTATCTACTTATTAAACTCCTCCCCTTTTATTTTTATTATCCTGCTTATGTTTATGAAAGGATGAAGTGATCTAAAATACTCCCTTCTACCGCTAGCGGGAGAAGGGTTGGGGATGAGGGTGGATCTAAATATACCTCTCATCAGCCCATCTCCCCTTAGGGGCGAAGGAGCAAAATAATGATTAATTATGTCCAGAACCGAACGTCTTTTTGAACTTTTACAAATCCTCCGCCGCCATCGTTACCCGGTCACTGGGCAAGCATTGGCAGAAGAATTAGGCATTAGTCTGCGCACGCTGTATCGCGATATCGCAACCCTCCAATCACAAGGTGCGTCTATCGAAGGGGAACCTGGAATGGGTTATGTTCTACGCCCAGGTTTTATTTTACCGCCCTTAATGTTTTCCGAAGAAGAAATTGAAGCCTTGGTCTTAGGCTCCCGTTGGGTAGCGCGGCGAACCGATAAAAAATTACAACTGGCTGCTAACAATGTCTTAGTAAAGATTGCTGCAGTATTACCCGACACCTTACGTCAGCAATTGCAGTATTCCGGCTTGCTAATCGGTCCGCCCTCAACCAATCTCACTCACAATGATGATATTGAGGCGCAGGTACGAGAAGCCATTCGCAAAGAATGCAAATTACAAATGAACTATGTGGATGGGAAAGATAGTAGTAGCTCCAGACTGATATGGCCTTTGGCTTTAGGATTTTTCGAAGAAAGGCATGTGATTGTTGCCTGGTGTGAACTGAGACAGGATTTTCGCCATTTTCGAACCGATAGAATTAACGAATTACAATTAATCCATGAGCGTTACACTCCCAGCCGCCAGCGTTTACTTAAACAATGGCGTGAGCTGAATCAAATTCCCGAGCAATAATCACTACTGACAAAAACTGACAATCTCTCTGTTTAAACTACCAGAGTTAAACAATTAAGGAGAAGATAATGTTAGAACCTAATGCGATGGTACTTTACGTCAACAATTTAAACCGAAGTGGGGAGTTTTATCAGGATATCTTAGGTAGCGAACCTGTAGAATCCTCGCCTACTTTTTCTTTTTTCAATTTCAGTAATGGTATGGGGTTGGGTTTAAAAGTTAAAACCTCTGTGCAACCTCCAGCTACTGATGAAGTAGGTGGCACAGAAATCGTTTTTAGTTTGAGTAGTACGGACAAGGTTGATGAATTATTTAAACAATGGCAAAAGAAAGACATTGCCTTTGCACAATTGCCAACGCAATTGCCTTTTGGTTATACTTTTGTGGCTTTGGATCCGGATGACAATCGCTTACGGGTAATTTCAATG
>SCSO01000337.1 GCA_004297865.1 Legionella sp. | reverse complement strand
TCAAAAAATTGCTTAATCATGATGGTTTTAATCAGGTTAAAAGCAATGATGCCGCCGAAAACAACAAGCAAAGCGATTCCCATGATAGTCATGCGCTTATTTATTTTCATTCCGCACCCCTGTCAAAAGTCGTATCAAAATTGAGAATATAACAATATATCATAAAGTAATTTAAGATCATTACGTCTTTAGGATTATTTATTTCATGACTACAAAAAAAACCTATTGACTAAATTGGATACTTTGCTACTATGCGATCTCCAATTCTCTAAGGGGTTAATTCATGAAGTTAAAGTCTTTGTTCTTCCTTGTTTGTTTTGGTCTATTTTCGAATGTTTTTGCAGCAAATCTGCACATGCATCCAAAGGCAGATAGTGCAGACAAAAAATCCATTTCCAAGGGTATTAGCTATCCTGGGTATTGCCAAATTGAAATTATTAATGACAGTTTCACTGATGTTCGCGTATTCGGAACTTTTGATGATGGTAGCACTGTAGATTTCAATATCTATCGTTTTGAGTCACCTCACTACATTAGCTTATTCTACAATTTCTACTGTCATAGCAGTATGTACATTACAATTCAGTCTCCTTATTACACCGTTTACTCTGGTTGGACTAATGTAAATAGTACGATTCGAATTATCCCTTATCTGAACAAACAAGCGAAAGCTGAAGTTTCTTCAAGATAATTAGTTTTGAAAATGGAAGAGATGCATGAGTGTCTCTTCCACTTTTTTTTTTTGAGGAGTTTGTATGAAAAACCTCGTTGCTTTATTGTTAATTGCCACCCCTTTGCTTAGTTCTTGTTATGTTCAAGACGACTACTATGATCCAGGTTATTATCCGCCACCACCTCCACCACCTGTGGTAGTAAGACCGTATCCTGATCATTACCATCATCATGGATATCGTCAGGTACCTCAAGGTCGGGTTTACCATGGTCATGTGCAAGGTGCACCTGTAGGTCCAAGACCACAAATGGGTATGCAACCGCAGAATAACGTCCACGGTCATCCTGGAAATGTAAATACTGGTGGAAATGTTCATGGTCATCCCGGAAACGCGAATGTTAATGCGAATCCCAATGTTCATGGGCACAGCAGTGTTGCCCCAGTACAAAATACTTCACAAGTTCCTGTACAAGAAAATGTACATGGGCATGATGAAGCCAAGAAGAATGTTCATGAACATGATGAAGTGAAAGAAGTGCAAACCGCAAATAATAACCCTGCACATTTGCCTCCGGCTGTTGTTCATAGTCATCCCTAAGTAATCTCTTTTCGAGCCCGGGCTTGGTTTTTGAATGTGGATAATACATCGAAGCTAAGCCCGACTCGTAGTGGGAGATCGGGTCGTAACCTGATGTATCCCCACGAATTTTTAAATATAGTTGTAGCCTGTATTAGACGAAGTCGTAATACAGGAGCCCCTTGTTTGTGGCACCTATTGCTGCATTACGACTTCGTCTAATACAGGCTACAAACTAAAACCCCTTTTTTCGTGTTATTGCCCGTACCTGTCTTTGAATAATGAATAACTTCAGATCAATATCTTCTTCGTTTCTGAATAAATAATGTGATACTCTAATAAAGTTTTTTTCTTTAAGGAGCATTCATGCGTGATTCACTTAAAATGATCATAGTAGGATCGATGTCAGCGTTGATTTTGGCTTGTTCTTCTCCTAATACAGAAAGTACCGGTGAGTATATTGATAGTTCTACCGCTACCACCAAAGTAAAAGCCAGTTTGATTGACGAATTAGGAACTAGTGGTTTTGCTGTGAAGGTAAAAACCTACAAAGATGAAGTCCAATTAAGCGGTTTTGTGGATACTCCACGAACTAAAATGCGCGCTGGGCAGATTGCTGCAGGTGTGGACGGTGTAAAAAGCGTTCGTAATGACATCATCGTTAAAAATAGCTAACTAGTCAGAGGTTGAGAAGACTCATGTTTGAAAGCAGTGAAACCATAGAATTATTTGATAAAGAACTATCCCAGGCCATTTCTGAGGAAAAAAAACGTCAGGAAGAGCATATTGAGCTTATAGCCTCTGAAAACTACGTGAGTCCACGCGTATTAGAAGCCCAGGGCTCTGTACTGACTAATAAATATGCCGAAGGTTACCCCGGTAAACGCTATTACGGTGGGTGCGAGTTCGTCGATAAAGCTGAGCAATTAGCCATTGATCGTGCGAAGACATTATTTGCAGCTGATTATGTCAATGTACAACCGCACTCTGGCTCGCAAGCGAATGCGGCGGTAATGATGGCCTTATTATCTCCTGGGGATGTGATTTTAGGAATGGCTTTACCTCATGGTGGCCATTTAACGCATGGTTCTAAAGTCAATTTTTCGGGTAAATTGTATCAATCGATTGAATACGGCGTGGATGTTAATACGGGTTTAATTGATTATGATGCTTTAGAACAATTATCCTTGCAGCATAAACCCAAATTAATCATCGCAGGGTTTTCAGCCTACTCTCGCATTTTGGATTGGGAGCGTTTTCGTGCTATCGCAGACAAAGTGGGTGCATATTTACTTGCGGATATGGCTCATGTGGCCGGCTTAGTAGCTACAGGCCTTTATCCTTCGCCAGTACCCTTTGCAGACGTAGTCACTACCACTACCCACAAGACCTTGAGAGGTCCAAGAGGTGGACTTATCCTCTGTAAAGCTAATCCTGATATTGAGAAAAAACTCAATTCCGCAGTATTTCCTGGCATGCAAGGTGGCCCATTAATGCATGTCATTGCCGCAAAAGCGGTGGGTTTCGCGGAGGCCTTATTGCCAGAGTTCAAAGTTTATCAACAACAAGTTTTGACCAATGCGAAACTGATGAGTGAAATTTTAACCAATAGAGGTTATAGTATCGTTTCTGGCGGTACGGATAATCATTTAATGCTGGTTGATTTGATTAATAAAAATATTTCCGGGAAAGAAGCAGATGCAGCACTAAGCTCTGCCAATATTACCGTGAATAAAAATACCGTTCCTAATGATCCTCGCTCACCTTTTGTGACTAGTGGTCTTCGTTTAGGAACACCAGCAGTAACGACCAGAGGATTTAAAGAAAAGGAGATGACGCTGTTATCCAATTGGATAGCGGATGTACTCGATGATATTAATGATGAAGTGACAATAAATAGAGTACGGGCACAAGTACTGCTTTTATGTCGCGAATTTCCGGTTTATGGTTGATCATGCACTGTCCATTTTGTCATGCTGAAGATACAAAAGTAGTTGATTCTCGTCTGGTTGCCGATGGTGCCCAAGTACGTAGAAGACGAGAGTGTCTCGAATGTCACGAGCGCTTTACTTCCTTTGAAACGGCAGAACTCATCATGCCGTTGATTATCAAACGAGATGGGCGAAGAGAGCCTTTTAATATCGATAATTTACGTTCAGGCATGCTTAGGGCGCTTGAAAAAAGACCAGTAAGTGTGGATTCCCTCGAGGAAGCGATTATTGCTATAACCCAAGAGTTACGTCGGAGAGGAGAGCGAGAAGTGGATTCTCAGCTCATAGGAGAGTTAGTCATGAAGGCCTTATACAGTTTGGATCATGTCGCCTATGTTCGCTTCGCTTCGGTGTATAAGCGTTTTAAAGACGTCAGTGATTTCAGACAAACGATAGATCAAATGAAAGAAGATAATTGAGGTAATCGTGGATAAGAAATCAATTAATGGCAAGAGACGCGCAAGAAGGTTAGCGGTGCAAGCCCTTTATCAATGGTTAATGTCAGGCGTAGATCTCCACGAAATTGAAGCACAATTTCGGGTAGCCAATAATATGGAAAAGGTCGACGCGGATTATTTTTGCAAATTGTTGCATGGAGTTGCCAGAGAGCAAAGTGCTTTAGAACAAAGTATTACCCTATTTCTCGATAGAGAACTCAATGGGTTGAATCCTATTGAATTGACAGTCCTTCGTATTGGTTCTTTCGAATTATTTCATTGCCCGGAAATTCCTTATAAAGTGGTTTTAGATGAATCTGTTTCTTTAACTAAAGCATTTGGTTCGCAAGATGGACATCGTTACGTCAATGGAGTATTAAATAATTTAGCTCAACAAGTACGTGCAGTGGAAATTAAATCGGAGAAGTAATGAACACTGAACACTTAGTTCATCGGGTATGGCACGATCCCGTCTATTTTGTAGCCTTTGGTTTTGGAAGTGGGCTGTTACCCCTTGCGCCTGGAACCTGGGGCACTTTAGCGGCCATTCCTTTTTATTTACTTCTTAAAGATCTACATTGGAGTTTGTATTTACTCATTACCTTATTGGCCTTTGGTATAGGAGTTTGGGTCAGTGATAAGGTTTCCCAAGATTTAGGGGTGCATGACTACAAAGGCATAGTCTGGGATGAAGTCGTGGGTTATTTCCTGACTATGTTTATGGCTCCTCCAGGTCTGCTGTGGATATTCTTAGGTTTCTTCTTCTTTAGGGTTTTTGATATTTGGAAACCACAACCCATTCGTATGATTGATAAGCATGTATTAGGCGGTCTGGGTATTATGTTGGATGATGCTTTGGCAGCAATTCCTGCCTGGGCAATAGTGCAATTATTAGCTTGGGGTTTCTTACGATGAATGAAAATCACAAAGAGTTAATCAGTATGGGCCTAACCGTAGGCATTGTTTGCTGCACACTCTTTATTGTCCATAAATTTATCCCCTCTATGATTTGGGCTGCTATCATTGTCATAGCAACATACCCCTTGTATCTTCGATGGCGAAAGTTTTTTGGTTCACAGCAGACGCTATCTGCATTATTGTTTACTACTCTTTTAAGTCTCCTTTTGCTTTTACCGCTCAGTTGGTTGGTAGGTATTCTCATTAAAGAATTGCAATTGTTTGTCAATTTTTTACAGCAGGTTAATCGTGATGGGGGAGCTGCACCTGATTTTTTGAAGAGCTTTCCTTTGATTGGTGCTGATTTGGTCACTTATTGGGATAATAATATAGGCCAACCGGGAAATGTACGTAATTTCTTATCGAATTTACATCTAACGTTGACACCTACAAGTTATTACATCAAGCAAATAGGATTTAATTTAGCTCATCGCGGCTTTCAAGTAGGTTTTACTTTATTAAGTTTGTTTTTCTTTTATCGGGATGGTGATATATTAATTAAGGAAGTACATCACATTGGGGAATATTGCCTTGGTGATCGTTGGTTCCGCTATTCTGATCGTTTACCCCGTGCTTTACGTGGAACTGTGAATGGTACCATTGTTGTAGGTATTGGAGTGGGTTTACTGATGGGTATTTGTTATGCTCTGGTAGAATTTCCTGCACCTACTTTAACGGGCTTCATCACTGCCTTGGCTGCCATGATTCCTTTTGTGGTTCCTGTAGTCTTTGTTATCGTAGCCGGTGTTTTGTTTTCTGCGGGTTCCATGATCTCTGCTTTGATCGTGTTAATCTGGGGAACTTTAGTCATGTTTGTAGCCGATCATTTTATCAAGCCGGTACTGATTGGTGGCGCCATTGAATTACCTTTTCTAGCCGTGTTGTTTGGTATTCTTGGGGGTGTCGAAACCTTGGGATTAATTGGTTTGTTCTTAGGGCCTATGATAATGGTCTTGTTTGTAACCTTGTGGCAAGAGCCGCAAAACAAAGCCAAGGCCCGAGCATAAAGAAGAGTAGGTTATAAAACCTACTCTTAGCCTTTACTGAAAGCAAAATTTACACTTAAAGTCACAGTATTTAAACCATAGCGAGAGTTATTAAAATCGCTAATATTTTTGGTCGTTATATAACGATAATCAAGCCCTGCCCAAGTGTAATCGTCCATGTAATAACTTAAGCCCACAATCACTTGCGCTGCCGAAGCGCTAGAAGTCCGCGTATTCTCAACGGTTACATTGGTGGTTTTGGCAATGAAACGATCTACGTTTTTAACTCGCGACGTTCCCACTCCTAGGCCAATGTAAGGTACTATGATAGATTCGCTATCGGAAGAGTAGATATCAAAATACCCATTAAACATACCCGCAAATAAAGTCGTACTACCATTAAAACCTAAACCTTCATTAACAAAAATAGCAGGGCAAGTTCCTGTTGGGGTAACAACGGTCGGACTTAAAATATTACAGCCGTTCACTCGTAATTGATCATAAGAGTTGGTATTGAACAAAGCTTCGATTTCAGCACGGAAATGAGACATTTTATAGCCAATATCTATACCACCGCCACCACCGATAGGGTTGTATTTTAATTGACCAGTATAAGGTATTCCATTACTAGTGAACATAAAGTCGATATTAGTATTACCACGACTACCTTGCGCTAAAAGTCCACCATAAAATCCTAAAACAGGATTTAAGGCAAAGACTGAACTACTTAAAAGTAGACTGGATAATACACTGCATTGGACTAATTTTTTCATCTACTGTCCTTACTTATAATTCCCGCGATCAAATCGATAAATAAAGCCTGCGCTGGCGATTTGCACTTGATAATTTCTACCAAATTCACTGGCATGAGTAGTTGCCACGTAACGATAAGCTGCGTTTAAGGCATAATTTTCAGAAAAATTGTAAGTAAGACCCGCAGTACCTTGATAAGCAAATTCACTATCTTTGGCATCAAAATTATACACCACTACGGTATTGGGATTAGTACCATTTAAAGCACTTTGTAAATAGGTATAACCTATACCGATTCCCAAGAAGGGTACGATAGAGGGTAAAATTTCTGGGGTATCAAAATACACATTTGCCATAAACATATTGGCTGAAGAAAAACCATTTACATCGATCTGTTGTACACTGGCAGCGTCGAAATTACGCGCGAAACCTTCAAGGTAGGTATATTCTAATTCATAACGGAGCGGGTTACTTTGATAACCAATACGGCCGCCGGCGTTATAGCCTTTAGTGTATTTGTCATTGTTGTATAAAATGCCCATATATTGGGTGTTAACGTTTCCGGGAATGTAGGTATAACCACCAAAGATGCTGGTATACCAACCATCCACTGGTGTTGCTGCGCAAGCAATCCCAGAAGCTAATAAAGCAGCAGTGAGTAGTGATCTTTTCATAAAATCCCTTTGTAATTGTTTTTATAAGGATATTGTCTGCGAAATTTCCGCTTGGATCTATAGTTCCATGTTATCCGTTTGTCTTAAATTTGCAAGTATTATCCACATTCTTGCTTGGAGAAAACTGATTACCTGGAGTAAGATGATTGTTTGTTTTGTGAAAATGGAGTTTCAAAATGCCTTTACCAGACAGTAAAAGTCGCTTAATCATGGATAATTTAGAGGAATTTTCTTTAAGGCTTGCCATACTAATAGCTGACGAATCACCCGAAGGAAGTGATCGATTGATTCATATCATAGAAGATGCGAAAAAAAGATACAATAAGCGCGTGGACTCTTGGATGGGTTTTATTTATAAGCACACTAGAAAACGAGGTCCTGAAGCGGATAATGCTATTGGTTATATCCAATCCTCCAAAAGCCTCATTACTAGACTGGAAGAATTCTTGAGTTTAGTAAACCAAGGCGAATGGAATGCGGGCTCGTTTAATTATTATCTTTTTTTAGAGTTAATAAATAAAATTCCGGGATATAAACCTGATCAGAAAAAACTTTCTCCAGATGAGCTCGTTCGATTAAAAGATCTAACCATTAAAGAAGTAGTTTCTGATTTGACAAAACGCAAAGACAAACAAGCTCAAGTTGACTTAGCTGAAGAACATAAAAGAAATGTAGAACAAAAATTAAATGCTGAAATTAAACAGGTAGAAATAGTAGATGATCAAGAAAAGGCAATGAAACTAGTTGCTCTAGATCCTAAAAAAAGCGTATTTTTATTGGAGCCCAATAGCCAGACTATAAAATGGGTCACACCTGAAAAAATAATTGGGCTGTCAACGAATGTTGCGATGAGTAGAGTGTTGAAAGATAATTCGGGTAAAACACTCAGCGAGTTTAAAGATAACGATTTAAAAACTTTAAAAAGAGAAGCCAAAGGCACCTTAGATGCTTTTTTAGCGCGAATTAGTCTATTGATCAATCCACTTGGTTTTACATCCTCCGAAAATCAAATGAATGATTTTTGTAAATCTCAGAATATTTCTTCTAGCTTTATTTTGATGAGTGATTCTGGAGTGTATCGGTTGTATTGGATTAATAGTTTATGTAAACAAAAAACGATAGCGTTAAATGAGTATCCTAAACTTGAAGCCTGCTTAAAAGATTTTAATCCTAGTTCTGCAGAACAGATACAACAATTAAAAGTTTGTTTATTGTCTGTTGAACTTAACACGACCAACACTAGTGAAGAGCATAAACTCTTAATAAGCCGGCTTGAAGATTTATTTCGCACCAAACCTGTCAAGGATGCGGAACCTAAAGTAGCTCCAACGAGTGACGTGGTGTTGACTTCTGGGGACACAGCGGAAGCAGCTTTTGCGCAAAATTCTGGTGTTGGATTTTAATTGTTTCTCCCTTCCAGGGCTAAACTATGCTCCTAATTTTGCAAACTTAGTATGTTGGGTCGCGACCCAATATACTTATTGGTTTCTCCCTTCACGATCCCTGCATCCCGTTTGCACACACCCAGAGTTTTGCTATAATATTAACCAGGAAACTCTAAAAATATTCAATTATGCTCCCAGACCCACTAATTATCGATGCTCTTACCAAGGTTAAGTCAGCTGATAACTCGCTGCAAGCGGTGACTGCTCTTTGTAGAAAGTTATCTACTCCCAATCAATACAGCATAGCTTTGCGCACAAAAGATACAAACCTTTATTTAGGAAGTTTAGAGTTCACAATTAACCAAAGCCCTAATGCTCAAACCGAAGGATATAAGGTTAACAACCAAAAACTTTCGCGTATTGAAGTCAATTACATACGCAATCAATCGGAGTTTCAACATGTAGGTAAAGCTTTATTTGAATGCTTGTTTAAAATAAGTATTCGTGCTGGTTGTGAAGGTCGCATTACCTTGGAGGCAGTTCGGGACACCCATTACTTTCACTACAAGAATGGTTTTAGACCCCTATGCCGTAGCTCGGATGAATATTATTTGTGTTTAGCGAAAGCCCTCTTTGAGGCTGGAAACGAAAAAATAAGTGAAGATTTGGGGGCTCGGATTCTGTACCTACCCTATGCAACCATTAAGGAATTAACTAAAAAATATGTTAGTGAACATGAATTACCTGAATATCTCACGGAGAGCCCCAAAGATAGGGAGCAAATTGCTATCGGTGAGAACATCATAGATTATGTGATAACCAATAAACCATTAATCCAAATTTATGCAGCGATTCAACAGGGATTCGCGGCTAAAATGGAACAGTTATCTCAAACTTATAACCCGAGTTTTTTTGCCTCAGTTGAAGAAGATGAATCCATTTCTTTGGAGTTAGTGAGTGAGATCTTCGATACAGGATTTAAACTGCTGTTCAAATTGCTCCCTATTGATTCTCCCAACAAAGAGGTAAAAGTAGCTGTTGTATTGTCCGGAATGATGAAACTACTATGCTCTTACTATGATTATCTCTTACTTTCAGCGGATAAGAGAGATGATTGTACATTCAAAACTATTTATAAAAGCTCCGAGAGCATAAAATCCAATATAAAAGCGATCGGAAATACTCAAGATAAAACCCTTTCTATTGATGAAAAAATAATAACTAGCTTCTTTCCAAGATTAAGCAATATTCCTGAATTTGCTGGGTATCTTCGGGGAAACGAAGCAGATTGTAGGTTGGGTCGAGACCCAACATAACCATCTCATCCATGTTCGAGATCCTTTTGTTGGGTCACGACCCAACCTACGACTTTTTTCGTGCCCGTCTTTGAATATTGCGCTCACGAAAACCCATTGGTAATTGGATAACGCCAATCTTTACCAAAGGCTATCGCGGAAATTTTAATTCCCGGTGCCGCTTGACGCCGCTTGTATTCGTTGCGTCGAATGAGCTTAATAATTTGCTGCACCACTTCGGGTTTAAACCCTTGTTGAATAATTTGCTCAGGCGTCATTTCATCTTCCATATAAGCAACTAATATAGCATCCAAAACTGCATAATCAGGTAAACTGTCCTGATCGGTTTGATTAGATCGTAATTCTGCGGAAGGAGCACGAGTAATAACTCGTTCAGGAATTACTGCTGATAGGGAATTACGGTATTTGGCTAGAGCATACACTCGAGTCTTTAACACGTCTTTTAATACAGCCAATCCACCCGCCATGTCCCCATATAAAGTAGCATAACCTACGGCCGTCTCACTCTTATTACTAGTGGTTAAAACCATCTTTCCAGTTTTATTCGACATGGCCATTAACAACAGACCACGAATACGCGCTTGAATGTTCTCTTCAGTAATATCTGGAGCTAGACCAGTAAACACTGGATCAAGGGTGGTCAAAACTGAATTAAAAATGTCTTCTATCGATAAAGTGGTATGCGCTACATTCATCGTATGCAACTGTTTTAAAGCATCCTCACTACTCATTTGCGCGGAATAGCGCGAAGGCATCATGACGGCATGTACGCGTTCGGCTCCTAAGGCATCGACAGCAATAGCTAAAGTTAAAGCGGAATCAATCCCACCTGAAAGCCCTAAAAGAACCCCAGGAAAATGATTTTTTTCTACGTAATCGCGGGTACCAAACACTAATGCTTTATAGATTAGTGCATTTTCCTCGAGTAGTGGTGAAATGTCACCTAACACGTCATCACCTTGAATCGTCACTGTGCGTAAATCTTCGGCGAAAGCTGGGCTGCGTACACAAATCTTTCCTGTCTTATCCATAGCAAAAGATTGGCCATCAAATAAAAGCTCGTCTTGACCAGAGACCTGATTGACATACACTACGGAAACACCGCGTAAAGCATAGGTTTTATTCAACTCTTCACGACGACAATATTTTCCAAAATCAAACGGAGAGGCATTCATACTGACTAAGACATCAATGCCCTTATTTAGTAGATCACTGACAGGGCCTGATTGCCAAATGTCTTCGCAAATGCAAATGCCTATACGGTAGTTTTTTAATTCAAGAATAGAGGGATCTTGTTCACCAGCTACAAAATAACGCTCTTCATCAAAAACTTCGTAATTGGGTAGTTTTTGTTTACGGTATTCTTTAAGAATTCGGCCTTGATGAATCACGCTTAGGGCGTTATAACAAAATTCACCTTCTTTCACTGGATGCCCTAAAAGTACGTAGGCATCTGTAGTGACTTGAACAATTTGTTGTAAAAACTGCATTACCTGTTGATGAAATTCTTTGCGAAAGAGCAAATCCTCCGGAGGATAGCCGGTTAATGCCAATTCAGGGAAAATTAATAAATCATGATTTTTTTGTTGTTCTTCAATCACTTGAATGATTTTTGTGGCATTAGTTTGTAAAGCGCCAACAGTTGGATTAATTTGCGCCATGAGCACTTTTAGGTGATTTTGCATGAGTTCTTTTTAAATGTTTATTTACTGATAAGTGTAGCGCAAAAATTAATTAATATGTACTTGTTGTAGGTTGGGTCTCGACCCAACC
>SCSO01000336.1 GCA_004297865.1 Legionella sp. | reverse complement strand
ATCTATTTTTAAGCCCTTATGCCTGGAAAAAAACCTAAATCAAGAAAAAGCACTAGAATTCGTCATGTACCTAAACGTTTTAAAGAACTTGATGTAACGAAAAATGCAATAAATTCGCGTAGGCCTTTGCTGGCTAACTCATTATTTTCAAATAAAAAAACCACCATTACCGCAACTGATCTTAAAGACATGGGCATTCAAAACTTCGCGGCAAAAAATTATATCCCCTCAGATTTGGATAAACCTGAGCTGATTATGGTAAAACAGGTCGCCTTGATTGGCGGGCAGGGATTGTATGCGCGCCAAGACATTCCTAAAGGTACTTGCATTGGCATATATACAGGAAAAGTCTATCCCCTTGAGACATTTGAAAAATCAGGCGCGGATAATAGCTATGCTATGACAGTGGGTAACAGTGTAGTTGATGCTATTGAAAAAGGGAATTTTACCCGGTATGTCAATTTTTCTGATACCCAGGCCAATGTTGAGTTTGTTGAAGGTAGAAAAGATTATAAGTTAATAGTGAAAGTAATAACTACAGAAGATATTAAAGCGGGTATGCAAATTCTCATAGACTACAATACCTTCGATGAGAAAGCCGCGGGGCATTATGTTTTTCTAAATCCTACAGATGATGAACGCTCATACCATAATGTTTTAATGCAGCATCCTAAGCAATACAAACCAGAGGAAGTTGACACTCAATCGAAGCCTCTAAACTTAGCAAAAGGCGACCCAATAGTTATGACCCACGTTGGTGAAATTATTTATTATGGAGATAATTTATCTACGGATTTAGCTGCAGGGTTCGATCTTGCAGAAGTTAATCTTCCCTTTTTTAAATTAGATAGTTCGGGTGAAGCTGCAGAAAGTTTTTCTCCGCTGATGATGGCCTGTTATTTGGGACAATTAGAAAATGTGAAATGGCTTGTTGAACATGGTGCTAATATCAATCAACAACATAATAAAACAGGCCACAGCCCTGTGTTTTATGCCTTATCTGGGTATGCAGAAGCAAAGAATAAAAGTAATTTAAGAGAGGTAATCCTTTATCTTCTTGAAAACCACGCGAATCTGGCTACTTACGATGAATCAAATAGCACCTTCTTACATGAGGCAATAAAAGTACTGTCAGATGAAGATTTTTATTCAGTAATTGATTTATTAAACAAACAAGATCCAGAATTCTTTTCTAGCTTATTTGAATACCTCGATACATTAGACGATGACATTATAGTTTCTTGTATCCGAGCTAAAGAATTTGCAAAGTTGCAATATTTGTTAGAACTCTATCCGGACTATTTTCAAAAAAATTACAGCGGGCAGAATCAAGACCAATGTACGCATTTTTTGGATGTTATCGATAAATTATCTGATAAGGAGAAAGATCATTTGAAAGAGTTAATGCTCGAACTGAACGATCCTGCAGGCTCTGGTTTATTGCAGCAAGATGTTGCAGTAGAAAATCGCGCTGCGCGCGCCTCTAAGAAATAGATTTCTATGAAATTTAAGCTAGAAAAAGTTAAAAATAAAATTATTTTGTACGGCACAAGTATGGACGCTATTCACGAAAAAATGAATCTATTGACTCTTTATACCAAGACAGTCGATCCCAACAAATCTTTTAAAGAAGTAAAAATTCGTAAATTAAGCAAAAGCACTGCATTTTTCGATGAAGGGTTTACCCATGCAGTCAATTTAAACAATCTTTTACCTAGAGTGGTAGAGGTTTTATATGGAAATCACTCGTTTGTTGAGAAATTTGGCAATTGCCATGGAGCCGCATTAATAGCCGCAGGCATATTCCCTGTAATGGCCAATGGATTTTTAATAAATCAAATGCAAAAAATTTCTTTTGCAGACCTTGCTCCTGGTGACATCATTAGTCTCAATGGGAGTTTAGATCACAGTTTGGTCTTCTTGGATTTTGATCTGTGCATCAGCATGAATGGTAGGGGACAACCTTTTGAAATCCATTCACTTAAAGAGGTTTTAGAGCTTTATAAAAGTAGCTTAGAGGCCTTAAAAAGCGGAGATAATGAGCAATTTACTATTTATCGTAAACTCGAGAAGTATATATTCCCAGAGTCGATTATGCTTCCCTTGTTGGAGTTCTATGAATTAGTCGCCTCACGTGCTCGATATATTTATCCTTGTGATGCTAATTATTCTCGCATCGCAGAAATTGCTGGTCGATTTCATCAAGAAACCCTTAATGCTTTAAATGACTCAACGTTAAGCCCAAATATGCGTGCCTCATTACAGAGTATGCATTCTAGAATAATGAACCTTATGCCAGAACATGCAACTAAGGAAGAACTCCATACCCATCCTCATTTCAAAATTAGCTAATGCCATTTATTAGCTCTAACTATGATAAACTGAAGACATTTGTAATGTTGACAAGGTTCTCATGATGTTAAGACCAAAGATTTCTGTATTTATAGCAACAAGCCTTGATGGATATATTGCTAAAGAAGACGGTTCCATTGATTGGTTAAATTCATTTAATGAAACAGTTCCCAGCGGTGAAGACTGTGGGTACAAACACTTTATTAGTACTGTTGATACCTTAATCATGGGAAGAAAATCATTTGAGAAAGTATGTGAATTCGACACATGGCCTTACAATTTACCCGTCATCGTTTTAAGTAAGCAACCTAATTACCTCATACCGGAATCTTTAAAAACAAAAGCGACGGTAACATCAGAAAACCCCAAAGAATTAATTCAACGTTTAACTACAGAAAAAATTAAGCATATCTATCTAGACGGCGGAAAAACCATCCAAAGCTTTATCAAAGAAAATTTAGTAGATGAATTAACGATAACGCTCATCCCAATCCTCTTAGGCGGCGGGTGCTCTTTGTTTGGTTCGTTAGATAATCCTGTACATTTAGAACAGATCGAATGCCATTCTTACGACTTTGGATGTGTGCAAATTAAATACAAAGTGAATTAAGTCAATCGATTCCTCAGAGGTTAACCCAATTAATCTAGGCCCCATTGATCTATAATCCACAAGCATTATAATCCCACTGCCATTAACCGAATGGTATATTTACAAAACAACTGGGGATTTTATGTTAAAAACAGCATTTACAGGTGTCGTATTAGGAATTTTAGCTACCACATCAAGCTTCGCCGCCAACACCTTTGAAACCATCCTATTTGCCAAAAATCATTTTGCAAAGACTCACATTAAAAGTACTGCAGCTACAAAATCAATGCATGATAGCGTCAACTTTTCTGGGAATTGGGTTGGTACTTGTAGTGAGGTCGAAGGATCAGTACCAATGCAAATTGAGCAGTCAGATGATTACATTAAAATCGATGGCCAGGATTATAAAATAGGAGCGATGACCACGCTTGCTTCTTCAAATACTGACACTTACGATAATTCACAAATGCGCTTTACTTGGAATTCTACTAAAACTGAATTAAATTTAAACGCTACAAGCATCTATACCGATAACATGGAAAAAAATCTTCATACTATTATTTCAGAGATTTCTATGACCTTAAATGATGGTCAATTGCAAATGAAAATTAAGGCGAGTTTTTTCAATAACCTAAATATTATTGATGATGCCTATAGCGGAACCTGCAGTTTTACGAAAGCAGCGTAATTATTCCTCAATAGGTCAGGGCGTTATGGCCCTGACCTAACTTGTTATTAAGCTAAACAAGTCTCTGCTTCTAGCGCGCAATTTTGGATAACTTGCTCGCCATTAACCCAATGAATCATTGGTTGACCTGATCTTTCACTAGGTCTATAAAGTCTAGAATTGATTTTTTCTAGATAATTTGGATTAGTAAATAAAGCGACAGCGATTCGATCTTTTTTCGTTTTATATTCGCCATTGTTGTAAAAATAAATAACTTCTCCATGATTGGAAATCGATACATATAAAAACACGCCCAGAGAATAACCATCTGCCTTCATCAATTGCACTTGGAAAGGAGAGGCGTATTGGGTGCAGAATTTGAAATCCAGAGATAATCTATTCATACCATACCCAGCCGGCCATCGAATATCTTTTAATCCTTCTTGTTTACTTAGTTCGCCTGCTGAATCAAACCTTAAAAAGCCTTCTGCTACTTCAATGTCATCAACATGTACGGTAGTTTTCCAAGTGCTTTCTTGAGTTTTTGTCAAATTAATATTCAAAAGATGGTTGCTTCCTAAAGAATCGTAAATGTTTGAAGACACCTGGTAGTCGTAGCCAGAGGGGGTTGTAGCGAGTAGATTAAATTCATACTTCACTGAGCGGGTTGCTTGAGGAGGTAAATTCCTGGTGGATATTTTTATTTTATGTAAATGCTTTGCATCGGATTTTTTATTAATGGAAAGTAGATAATTGCCATCATCAGTACGCAAATAAGAATCCTTATCAATAAACAGTTTGCCAAAACGAGTAAACAATACTTCGCTGTCTTTATGCCCATTAGAAACTACAAAAAATCCTTTGCTCAATAAAGCAATGTCTATTGGATTGTCGGTGGAATTAATAGGACAAGAATTAATAATGAGAGGTTCTTTAGCCAAATTAAATAAATTACCAGCACATAATGGTGTAGATATCGCGAGAGTTGCTAAAACCAATATTCCTTTTAAGTTCATGTAACGTCCTTATTAATGATTAAAAGTCCGATTATTATCATACACGTATATAAACAAAAATCGAAAATGCCGCAGAACTTATCAATTATTCTATTGTTCTCTTGTAATAAAACTTACCTTTTGCTAACGTTTGCCAATCATCAGGGATGCTATGGAAATTAGTTATGACAAAAACCAGTAAATTCACCGATCAAGATCTAGTCGTTTTTTTCTCTCAAATGCTCAATGACTATCGAAAATGCGAGAAAGAATTAAAACTTAAAACAGCATCAGAGATCTACGGGTATCTTTATACTTCACTAGACCGGGAAATGACTTCGGCTGCTGGTTATTTTAGTAACCTAGATGCTCAAGAACGGGAAATTGTTTTTAAAACATTTAACGCGATCTTTTATGCCCTCCCCATCTATCATCAATTAAGCCCAATTGAACAAGAACAATTTAAGGTAACCCCTATTTCTGTGGCTCCGATAAATAGTTTTTCTTGGTTTCAATTGGATACCACTGAAGCTAGATCTTGGATTAAAATAAGCCAATTAACTGGCTCTTATGGGAATAAAATTCCATTTAATTCTCCGCAACGAGAGGCCAGTAATCCTTCTTCTACTGTTGCAACCATAATTAATTCCTTGTTGTTTGTTGTAGGTCCCTTGACTCTATTTGCCATGTGGCCACTTATGGCTTCATTTGTACCAAGTGACCTCGTTTTTGAAATCATCGTATGTTCAACCTCTGCTGCGACTGGCGTTTTAGGTTTGCTGTCCATTGTTAATTTGGTTAATCTATGGGCTGATGGCATAGAGCGTATGTGGCATCATGAGGGATGGCAAAAGCCGGTCTTAGAGTTGGTGACCTCTTTAGTAGTGGGTTTAGGGTCCCTGGCTTTATTTTGTCTCGTTCCAGGTCAGTTTCTATTGCTGGTGGCTTTTTGGGGTAAATCATTACTGGCCTTGGCTACTTTAATAATAACGGCTATTGCAACCCCGCTCATAGGCGCTTCAATGGGCGCTAATTTAGTTGAGCACTGTTATAGCAATAAAGAGGCTATTGACCCCAAAGACCCTCAGCGTTATGGATTATCAGATTCAGAAACGCAACATTTGCTCGAATTAAACCATGATCCCATCACGGTAAAATGCGCGATAGTGGCCTTACGTTCTGAGATTGCCGAAATACAAAATAATGACGACCCAACACCAGGCTTTTTTAATAGACACTCTGGCAGCGGAAAAACGATGCAGGTGCTTTTGGATCAAGTTAGAGAATTAAGAAGAGGCACTATTTTTGAAGTAGAGGTTGGGGATTTGTATTTTGATTGTCGTATGCAAACTAATCCCTCGGTTGAGCTTCAGCCCGCATTACTCAATTGATTTTGTGTAGGTCTGGGCTCTAAATGATATTTTTCTTGAACTAGGATGTTCTTTTATGAAAAAAATTAAACTATTTATCGTTACTTTTTCCCTTATAAGCTCTGCATTTGCTCAGAGTCAACCAGATCTCGCTAATCATGCTACCAATGAATGCATCAAAGAAATGAATAAGAGTACCGATCACACCGTTTCCCTTTACTTAGATAAATGCAAAATTAACGATAAAGATCTTTCCGCCATCTTTGCCTACGCCGCGAAGCATCCTGAATTGCAATTTATTAGTCTTAATGAAAATAATATCGGTCCCGAAGGTGCAAAATTATTAGCCGATAAATTAACTATAAAAATGCTGTATCTTAATAATAATCATGTGGGCCCCAGAGGTGCAGAGATTCTTGCTAAAAGCAAATATCTTACCCGTCTAGCGCTCAGCAATAACTACATTGGCATTCGAGGGGCGCTGGCCTTAGGCAAAAATCCCAACATTTGGGAGCTTGATGTCAGTGGCAATGACATCCCCGCGAAAGGTACCCTTGCTGTGGTAAATAATCCGCACCTTATCAGACTAAACATTGCAGGGAATGTGGTTGATGAATCCGTTGTATCCGCTTTGGTTAATAGCAAACAGATAAAAGAACTCGATGTCTCATACACCAAGATCAATTTTACTCAGATGTCAGCGATTGCCCGTAGCCCCAATTTAGAGGCATTGGGTGCCGCAGGGTTAAATCTTGGGGATAAGGGTGCAAAATTCCTAGCAAAAATGACCCAAATAAAGTCACTAACTGTTGCCGATAATAATATCACTGCAGAGGGAGTAGCTGCTTTAGCGCAAGATCAAAATCTTGCTGAGTTGGATATTAGCCGTAATCGCATTGGCGACACCGGCTGCGTAAGTTTAGCATCCGCTAATCTTATTTTATATGTGTTGTATCTACAGGATAACTCTATAAGTAAAGAAGGTGCCATTGCACTTGCCAATGGTTCTACAACGATTCATGAATTACGTATAAACAAAAATAATATTGGCCCTGAGGGTGTTGAGGCATTAAAACATAGCACGGCAGTTATAGCCTTTGATGCTGATCAATATGATTGAAAATTTAAGATTTGATTTATCTAGTTTTGCATTCAGCGAAGTTTTTTTAAGTTATCCATCTGTTTAGGATCTATATCTAGAAGGATAAACAAAACACTTAATGATTTGGGGGGAGGAGTTTCCCCCCGCTCATAACGGCTAAAGCCGTTCACTCCTCCACCAAAGTATTCGCCAGCTTCCTTCTGATTAATGTGTAGTTTCTTTCTTATACGACGAATTTCATCAGGAGTAAGTAAATGATCAACTTTAGCTTTGTGAGTTTGCATTTCTTTCATAGTGGCTTGAGTATCCTTGTCTTTTAATACCCCCTCACCACAATGATCACACCACTCACCTGGTTGTTGTATAAAAGTCGTTTTACCCTTGTACGTGAAGGGAACTTTTTTTATTTTATATTCACAGGTTTTTTCTCCACATATCATGCATTGTTTTTTAGTCATTTGGTCCCAGCACCTTATATTAACCTTTGAGGTTATTATAGCTTATTTTAAATAACCTTAAAGGTTAATTTGATATTAGTTTAAGGTTATAATCCTATCTGCCATTTGGATAGTTTCCCGATGAGCAATAACAATCTGCGTTATCGCAAGTTCTTTTAAAGCATTATTAATTTTCACTTCCGTAGCCACATCCGGTGACTAGTGGCTTCATCTAAAAATAAAAGCTTGGGGTTTTGTATTTCATAGGTAAGCGCATAATAATGTCTTGAATATGAGCAATGCGGGCAATAATATTTATCCAATTTAGAGTTGCTTAATAAAATATCTTCAATTTTTAACTATCACATTAAACTTAATCTTCATTCTTTTATATTGTTATTTCCACGTAAGGATGGGTTTGTGGACTCGGCTTCTAGAAGTATATAGATTTTACTTTAATCCCTGAATTCGGTTCAAAATCTCTGTTCATTTATCAAAGTTTGCTCAAGCTTTAAAGGTAAGAGTTTTTGAACTTGACCTTATTAACCGTAACTTACGCAAAAGTTTTTTTCCTTTTGCAGTCTATCTCCGAGCTCATTGGCCAAAATTCTGGGTAGTGAGCAGTCAGAACTACTTTTTCTTTTTTTATCTGCTTTTGCTAATTGTTTACAGGTGGAGGCCCATTCTTGGAGATATAAATCAGTTGCATTTTGTAGGCAGTTGTCAGTTCTAACTTTTGTCCAGGCGCCATAGGCTAAAAATGCAATCACAGCAAAAACAATCGCGCCACCTATAGAAATGGAGCGGCTTTTTTTTTCATAATCATGGGGAGAGTTATCCTTCATTCGGTTTTTACCTTTGTGTAAATGGTGGCTTTATATGATGTGCATATAATACACATAAGGGTAAAAAATATCCAGATACCGGATTTTCTATTCATCACAGAGTCTTGAGCGTTAGCTGGGTAAACAGGCTAAAAAAGTTATTGTGTTTGAGACTGATAACGTACCTTATCCTTCACAAACAGGGTATAATGGAGGAAAAATAAAAAAGGGATGCCA
>SCSO01000540.1 GCA_004297865.1 Legionella sp. | reverse complement strand
GGGTCGAGTTCGTCACCTGGGCCACCTCCACGCCGAGATGTTCCAGGATGCCGATCAATATGTCGCGCTGCCGCACTTCGATCGCGTGCGGCACCTGCGCCGGAGTCAGATGCGGGTCCGTGGGATCTCCCATGCGCTCAGGATCAGGATGGCCCGCCTGGTACTTGTTCTTAATGAGGACCACGCGTAGTTTCGATGATTGGTTGCCATTGCCGCGATGGCTCGCCGGGGCCGTCAAACCCTCTGTGCCTGCCACAAGCCCTAAGTTGACGAGCATGGCACCGGTTGGGATCGTTTCGCCGGTCTGCGGCATGGTGATCATGAGCTGCTGACGGATGTGCCATGCCATCTCGAGCATCTGACGACGTTGCGGCGTCAGATCCCGGACATCGATGGCCCAACGCTGCCCCACAGACTGGGGGTCAGTTTGGATGAGGTGAAAGAGCGTAATCTGTGCGTCCCACTCCACGGTGTGCAGCAGATTGAAGGCTTGCTGCAAGCGGGTCTCTTCATCGGCGGGATCCAGGTCGAAGGAGCGGCGCAGCGACTTGATTTCCGGCATATCGGCTGCATCGCGCAGGTAGCGCCAATAATCGAGGAGCACCCCGGTTGCGCCGGTCACCGCCCTGTGCTGTCTGAGTTGGGCGGCTCCGGGCGCCACGCCCTGCCCGAAGCGCGGATCAAAGACGGGCGAACGGAAGTTATCTGCGCTGGGCAGCACGAGGATGGACTTGGAGGGCTCGGCTAACGACTCCTTGCGCAGGCGCGCCTTGGCCCGGCCCAGGAGCAGCTGCGAGACAGCCTCCCCGATGTGGTGGGCCACAAACATCTGCATGAGCGTGATGACCGTCACCGGAACCCACATCAAATATGGCGGCAAGCTATCGGCCAACGTCCCCAGAGCGCCGTCAGGCAACAGCGCATGCGTGCTATGGTAGAGCAGCGCGAATGCCCCGGCGCGCAGCGCCCACGAATCCACCAAGTAGAGGATGATGCCGGCGATCACGCTCACGAACAGCCACAACGAGTAGGTCTGCATGTAGAGCGTATTCAGGAGAAAGCCTGTGCCGGTGATCAGGCGGAACTCGCTGACGAGCCAGCCCCACGAGAGCCACGGATGA
>SCSO01000539.1 GCA_004297865.1 Legionella sp. | reverse complement strand
CCCGAGCGCACGAGTCAGCGCGCGATCGCATCGGACGTACCACAAGCCAGCACTGACCTCGACCGAGTACTCGCCGACGCCTCCATCGATGCCGTTGTCGTCGCCACCCCGCCGGAAACCCACGTCGACGTCGTCCTTGCGGCGGTGGCCGCCGGCAAACACGTCCTGTGCGAGAAGCCTTTCGCCACGACGCTCACGGATGCGATCCGCATGCGCGATGCCGCCAGGTCCAACGGTGTCGTTCACGCGGTCGGGCACGAGTTCCGCTGGCAGCCGCATATGGCCGCTACTGCACAGACGATTCGCAGCGGAGTCATCGGTGACCCCACTCTCGTGACGCACGTCCGCATCAACGGAATCATCGCGGGTCCACAGGCCAGCGCTCCGGGCTGGTTCCAGAAGAAGGAAAATTTCGGCGGCTGGCCGAATGCCGAGATCCAGCACGTCGTCGACGAGATTCGGATGTCGGTCGGAGAATTCGCCACAGTCACCGCAATGGAAGGACAGGTCACCAAGCACGACTGGGACGCACCCGAGACCTTCCTGGTGCAATTCACAACCGTGGACGGCGCGATGGGAACCATCCAGAGTTCGATCGGCGCGTACGGGCCGATGGTCAACCTCCAACGGGTCACAGGTACCGCGGGCAGCGTGTGGACAGCCATGGACGGCACCGTCATGGTGCACGACGGTACTTCCGAGCGCATCGTCGAGCCGCGCGCCGATCTGGTGGGCGATCCCTCGGACATGCCCACCAGGCGGGCCGACGGCATTGCAAGTTCGAACACGCTCTCCGCAGCGCTGTCGGGCGCCACTCGATTCATCAGGCCTACCCAACTGCTGCACGAGGCCTTTCGTGACCGGATTCTCGGGCGCGAGCGCACCGAGTGGCCGCCCTTGC
>SCSO01000335.1 GCA_004297865.1 Legionella sp. | reverse complement strand
GCTCTTCCGATCTCTGCTATTAATATCAGTTTAAACGATCCGTGAGGATTATCCAGTGGGTAGGTAAGGAATTTTGCGCAAAACTAAAGAGGTTTCGCGATTTTCAAAAGGAAATGAAGGAGTTATTGAGTTGCATTTAAACAGTCATTATTTTTTCAGCCCAAAGTGGATTTTTCCATTATGGGCTTCAAAATAAGGAAAGAGAATTTACTTAACTTTTTTCTCTTTAAATACCACGTGTTTACGAACGACAGGGTCGTACATTTTTAATTCCATCTTTTCAGGATGGTTACGTGGATTTTTTGTGGTTGTTTTATAGTATCCAGTACCTGCTGTGGATTCCATTTTTACTTTAACAGTAACCGCTGCCATGGTTTATCCTCTGAAATTATACTTTTTCGCCTTTAGCTCTGATTTTAGCCAGAACTGCTGTAATACCTAATTTGTCAATAATACGCATACCTTTAGTAGTAAGCTTTAAAGACACAAAACGATTTTCTTCTTCGACCCAGAAACGATGTTCCTGAATGTTAGGTAGAAAGCGTCTTTTGGTTTTGTTGTTAGCGTGCGACACTTTATTACCAGTCATGGGTCGCTTGCCAGTTACCTGACATACTCTAGACATTTGTGTTACTCCAAATCAAATAAGTTCGAAATTTTGGTCGTCTTTGTAAAATTCGGGGCTTTCGATAAACAAAATAGCCGGATGTGAAATACAAGAGCGGTTTTATAACAAAAAAACGCAATAGTTGCAAGAATTTTAGCGTAGTTTACCCGATAATATGACTTGGTACCATAGAATCTTTAAGTAAAATGAGTATAATTTCCTCTTTTTGTTTTGAGTAATAATGATGCAGCGAATGATCAAGAGTTATGTCCTACGTGCCGGCAGGGTCAGTAATCGGCAGCAACAAGGCCTGGAGCTTTGGTTAAAGGATTATCAATTGACCTTGGGAGCTACCCCGTGGTCTCTAAAAGCCGCTTTTGACCGCGAGGCGGATACTGTCGCCGAGATTGGCTTTGGCATGGGGCATTCGTTATTCACCATGGCGAAAAATCAGCCTGAACTCAATTACGTAGGGATTGAAGTGCATCAGGCGGGCGTGGGTAGCTTGGTTGCAGATTTACATGAGCATCAACTTAAAAATGTACGGGTAGTAGCCCATGATGCTGTGGAGGTTTTTCGTACGCAATTAGCTGATAATTCCCTAGCGGGGGTGCAAATCTTCTTCCCAGACCCTTGGCATAAAAAACGACATCATAAACGACGTTTAATTCAAAAAGAATTTATTCAGCTGCTGGTACAAAAAATTAGACCTGGAGGTTTTGTCCATTGTGCTACCGATTGGCAAGACTATGCAGAACATATTTTGGATGTATTAAATGATGAACCTCATTTGCTGAATACGCAAACGGATGGCGGATATTCCCCTAAACCAGCTTCTCGGCCATTGACCAAATTTGAACAACGAGGGGAGCGTCTCGGGCATGGTGTTTGGGATATGATTTTTATTAAAAAAGATTCAGTATAAGGATAATTTTATCAGTAAAGTGGCAGGAATCTAATCGCCACTTGCTTAAACTTGCTATACCCCATAAAATCTTATGTTTTAATTTCATAATTAGGAGTCGTACATGGGATGGAATGAGCCGGAAAAGGGCAAGGATCCATGGAAGGGGAAGAGTCAGCCTCCTGATTTAGATGAAGTGTTTAAACGTCTTCAGGAAAAATTAAAGAAGACCTTTATGGGCGGATCCGGAAAATCCGATAACAATTCTACTGGAATGAATAACACCAATGGTGGCTTCCTAGCTCTCATGGGTTTCTTAGTTGTTTTTATTCTTTGGGTTCTCTCCGGAATTTTTATTGTAGATCCAGCAGAACAAGCGGCTATTTTGCGTTTTGGTAAATACGTTGAAACCGTAGGTCCTGGTCCGCATTGGATCCCCCGTATTATTTCTTCTAAAGTTGTGATGAATGTGGATCGCGTTTTAGACTATTCCTATTCAGCACAAATGTTAACTCGTGATGAAAATTTGGTAGCTGTTTCAATTGCTGTGCAGTATCGCATTGGCGATCTGCAAGATTATTTGTTCAATGTAGCTAATCCAGAAGAAAGTTTGCAGCAAGCAACTTCTAGTGCTTTAAGACAAGTGGTGGGCACAACGACTTTGGATCAGATCATTACAGAAGGTCGTGAGGTCTGGGGCGGTCATGTTCAAGAAACTTTGATTAAAACTTTAGCCCTCTATAAAACAGGGATTTTAATTGTGAACGTATCTCCACAACCAGCACGTGCTCCTGAAAGTGTCCAAGAAGCTTTTGATGACGCAATCAAAGCTCAAGAGGATGAAAAGCGTTTCAAAGAGCAGGCTTATGCTTATGAGGCTAAAGTGGTACCTATTGCTGAAGGTAATGCGAGTCGTATTACCCAAGAAGCAGAAGCTTACTCTAAACAATTGGTTTTGCGTGCCCAAGGTGAAGTCGCTGAGTTTTTAGCAGTACTTCCACAATACATAGCATCACCTCAAGTGACTGCAGAACGTATGTATTTGGATACGATGCAAAGAGTATTAAGCAAGAGTAGCAAAATCATTGTTGATGGAAAGTCTGGCAATTTATTGTACTTACCTTTAGATAAACTGAGTACAGCGAATAATTCACTGCAACTGAAAACGCCAACTCAGGAACAGAAAAGCGATACGGATAGTAGCGATTCAGAGAGTTTAATCTTTTCTGGACGTAACATGACTAGGCCCGTTTACAGTCAGGGGAATGATTAATATGAATTCGACTAAAACAACTTTAGGCGTAGTAGGCTTTTTCATTTTACTGGTGTTCTTTACCAGTGTGTTTACTATCACCCAAGGACAGCAAGGCATTCTTTTGCGTTTAGGTCGCTTAGTCATTGATGGCCAAAGCGGTAAGGTGAAAGTATTAAATCCAGGCTTGCATTTTAAAACACCTTTTATAGAAAATGTGCGGGTTTTTGATACGCGTATGCAAACCATGGATATTAAATCCACCCGTATTGTGACGAAAGAGAAAAAAGACGTCATGGTGGATTATTACGTGAAATGGAAAATCGCCAATTTGGCCCAGTATTTTAAATCGACTGGTGGTAATCAATTTAAAGCTGAAACCCTATTAGAGCAACAGCTTAATACCTTACTACGTGCGCAATTTGGTAAACGTACTATTTCTGAAGCCGTGTCTGGTGGACGTGATGACGTGATGTCCATTTTACGTAAAGCTGCCGAAAAACAGGCAGCAGAGTTAGGCATTAAAGTGGTGGATGTGCGTATCAAAGGCATTGAGTTGCCAGCAAATACCAGCAACGCTATCTACCAACGTATGCGTGCAGACATGCAAAAAATTGCTAATAGACACCGTGCCGATGGTCAGGCTGCTGCAGAGCAGATTCAAGCCAAAGCAGACGCAGATGTCACTGTGCTCTTAGCAAAAACTCGCAGTAAAGCACAGCAAGTTCGAGCAATCGGCGAGGCTGAAGCTGCAGGTATTTATGCTAAAGCATACAACCAAAATAAAGACTTTTTTGCTTTATATCGCAGTTTGAAGGCTTATGAAGGTAGCTTTCAAAGTAAAAAGGACATTTTGGTTCTCGATCAAAGCAGTGCGTTCTTTGATTATTTCAAGCGGGCCATGCCAAAAAATGATGGTGCACGTCCTAAAAATTAACTATAATGTTGGATTTTGCTGAGCGGATCATGGGTAAGAATGTAGTAGTATTAGGTACACAATGGGGCGATGAAGGCAAGGGTAAAATTGTCGATTTATTGACTCAAGATGCACAGGTGGTTGTTCGCTATCAAGGCGGGCACAACGCTGGCCACACCCTGAAAATTAAGGGAGTTAAAACGGTCCTACGTTTAATTCCTTCAGGAATGCTCAGACCTCATGTCACCTGCTACATTGCCAATGGAGTGGTTCTCTCACCGCAAGCCTTGCTTACCGAAATCAAAGAGCTAGAAACTAAGGGCATTGATGTGCGTACGCGCTTGCGTATTAGCTTAGCATGTCCTTTAATTCTTTCTTGTCACGTGGCTTTAGACAAAGCCCGCGAAGCACATATGGGTAATGCTGCTATTGGCACCACCGGACGTGGAATCGGCCCAGCTTATGAAGATAAAGTCGCACGCAGAGCGATTAAAGTGAGTGATCTTTTTAATCCTGAACGTCTAACGAAAAAATTAACGGCTCTTTTGGAGTATCATAATTTTATTCTGACCCAATACTACAAACAACCGGCGGTTGAATTACAAGCGATTTTAGATGAAGCTTTGACTTGGGCTGAAGAATTAAGACCTATGGTTTGTGACGTTTCTGCAGAATTACATCAGCATCGTGAAAAGGGCGATAATATTCTGTTTGAAGGGGCTCAAGGGGTCTATTTAGATATTGATCATGGGACTTATCCTTTTGTTACTTCTTCTAATACCTGTGTAGGTTCCGTTATAAATGGAGCTGGTTTTGGTCCGCGATATTTAGATTATGTTTTGGGTATAACCAAGGCATATACTACCCGCGTTGGCGGAGGGCCTTTTCCCACTGAATTAACTGATGATATTGGTAAGCGCATTGCCGAAAGAGGACAGGAATTTGGTGCGGTTACTGGTAGACCAAGACGTTGTGGTTGGTTTGATGCCGTTTTATTAAAGCGTTCGATAGAACTTAATAGTATTACCGGCTTATGTATAACCAAGTTGGATGTTTTAGATGGTTTGGATGTTTTAAAAATCGCGGTAGCTTATAAGGATCGCAATGGGCAGTTAATAAATCGTCCACCTCAAGCTGCAGATGATTTTGAAGGATTAGAGCCAGTATATGAAGAAATGCCCGGATGGCAAGAAAATACCGCTGATGTGACTCAAATCAGTGACTTACCTGCGAATGCCATGGCTTATTTAAAGCGTATAGAGCAGATTTTAGGTATTCCTATGGATATGCTTTCTACGGGACCTGAGCGGGATTCTACGATTATTTTACATGATCCATTTAAGTAGATTGCGGTAAAGCCTTATGTTGGGTCATGACCCAACATAAATGCTGTATCAAATGTCTTGATCTGCATTTGTCATACCTGCGAAATCTGCATTTGTCATACCCGCGCAGGCGGGTATCTATTTCTAATGGGGTAACTCACTTTGTTTTAGAGATGGATTCCCGCCTGCGCGGGAATGACAAGGATGCGGTTTCGCTTGGCCTGACAGCAACGTGCCTCAACCTACTAACAAATTGATTTATCAAGAAAAATTCTCACTAGACCCGCATCTCTATTGTGCAAATAATGCACTTTATGTTATTATTATACAAGTATCAATATCACTCTGATGTAGGAAATTTCTATGACCGCTCAAAAGCTCGATCAAACTATAGTTCCAAAGCTCACTGAAGAAATGCTTAAAAATGCTGTTGCCTACGCCAATTTCCATGATTATTCCAAAGCTATGTCGGTAGTTAATCTTAAACAACTACAAATTCCAATCCCCACACCCTTAAAGGAATTGAAAGATCCTAATAAAAAATTAAAAGATACTGATAAAAATACCTTTAGAATTCGCAGTTCACACGGTATTTTGCACGTATTGGGCGCTATGGAGAGTGTGGACGATATTATCACTATGTATCGTGAACAAGTTAAGTCCTTTTCTCCTGCAATAACAGCAATAAGTGCACATTTTAAATTACATCCCAATGACCTGATTCTCTTAGTTAAATTGGCCGTACTTTTACATGATTCCGCACGACAAGGTGATGGAATGGATCTTTGGGATGAAGAAAGTGCTGATGCTTGTGAGATTTTTTTAAAAGAAGAATGGAAAATAGACGCTGAGCTAGCTCAATTTATTGCTGATGCGATACGCTTTAAGGATGACACTAAAACATTCCAAGAAAAGTACAAGAGTGTTACTCCGCAAAGACTACCTATGGTAAGAAAAGATAAAGAAGGAAACGTACAAACTTACTTTCAAGTCGATTTTATTCGTCAGTTAGTCAACATGGGAGACACGCTTGAAGTTATCCGTACTCGCGATGAATTCAAACCTGAATTCATGCCTATCGCAAATCATGTGACAGATCAGGTAATGATCAATACGGTTATTCCCAATTTAGTGGAACCGCATAGACAACTCATTGATGATC
>SCSO01000334.1 GCA_004297865.1 Legionella sp. | reverse complement strand
GATATATCATCTAGACCTGCCAACCCAGCAATCAATTTTAACCCTCTGATTTATGAGACAAAAATTTCACATCGGATAAATAACAATCTCAGAAATGGGTTATTTTTACTCATTTGATATTTTAATTTTTCCATTTTTTTGTTAATATATGCAAATTTTGCACATCTAAATTACTAAGGAAAATCGATGCCATTACAAGTAGAATTATTGTGGGAAGAGGTAGATAAAAAAAATTTTGATGGGGCATTGAAAAGACTGACCGATCAAAAAAACCTTATCAATGAAATAGATAAAGACGGTACTTGTCTTATAATGCGTTTATTTTTAGAGCCTGTCACCACTAGACCTAATGCCCTTATAGGCTATCTTCTCGCCCAGGAAAAATTAAAAGTAGATTACAAAGATCCTGCTTTAAACAAATTAGTGATCGATCCTGTCTTAACATCTGGTAATCTTGAATTTTTAACTATTTTATTAAAAAACCCCGTAGCCATCAAAAACGAACATTCATTTGCTTATGCAGAGGCTTGTCATTATCTAAATCAAACTACTAAAGCCCTGACATTAGCTCAAAAAACTCCAAACTCTCCTAAAATAGCGGCTCTTACTACAAAATTAGAAACTTGCAGGAAAATGCTAGAAATGACCCGAGAAGCAACCATTCGTCTTGCGATAACCAAAAAAGACTCTACCCTTCTCGATGATTTAGTGGCTGCCGGGGCCAACCCAGAAGCCTGTTTTGCAGATGGCACCGATCCTAAAGCTCTTGCGGCTAAGATTCCCAATCTATCCGCCTGGTACAAAGCCAACGATGATAAAAAGTTATCAAAAATGGATCCCAAAATGCTTGCTCTAAAAGCAATGGAAGCACAAATGGCAACCATGCAAATGCAACATCTCACTGATAAATCTAAAGTCCTCCAACAAGCTACCGAGCAAAGAACAGGATTTCTACAAAGAGTTTTGGGATTCTAAACCCCAACCAGAGCTAGGCTCGAAGGGAAGGTTTAGAACAATCTCTCGGCAATGGAGTTTAGCCTAGGGTTGTTTTAAAACGTTTGCGCACACGGATGTGCGCAACCGAGCCGCAGGGATGGTTTCGGCGTTTTTAAAACAACCCTAGGCTAAACTCCATTGCTTTCGTCAGGGCTAATTTAATTACCTCCTTTTAAAGCCCACTTGATTTTGCCCTCTAACGCACAGATAATTACTCTAGAGCTACCTATAGCCTGCTAACCAATGGATTATAATGGAGTATTTTGGGATGTACCTTTTTAAATTTAGCACATTAACCCTAGCCCTTACCCTAACAACCACCACAACTTTCGCCAGTCCAATTGATGCCCTTTTTCAACAGAAATTACTGCAAAAGCAAACCTTAAGCGCACAAGAGAATTTAGCAATCGTCGAAGAAAAATTCCCACAACGCATTGACCATCAAAGTCTTGATTTAGGCACTTTTTCCCAACGCTACTTCGTGGATGAAAGCTTTGCAAAAAACAATGATAATGCACCAGTATTTCTTTTTCTTTGTGGTGAAGCCAGTTGCGATAAACGACTTTTGTTAGGGAATATGCGGGTTCTCGCGGAAAAATTTCATGCCAAATTAATCGCTCTCGAACATCGCTATTACGGCATTAGCTGGCCAACAAAAAATTTCTCCGTTAAAGAATTACAATATCTAAATACAGACAATGCATTAAAAGACATCGCTTATTTTAAAGAACACATCACAGAGAAAAAGCATTGGAACGGAAAATGGGTCATTTTTGGTGGGTCTTATTCCGGCTCCTTAGCGGCCTATTTCCGTGCTCAATACCCTAACCATGTGGTAGGTGCTATTTCTTCCTCAGCACCGGTGCAAGTAAGAGAAAATTTTGCTGACTTTGATGCTAAAGTTACTGAAGTTGTTGGTTCAGAATGTGCGAATAATATGCGTCTTAGTATTCAACAAATTGAAGCCGCTCAAGCTGATCCCGACAGAATGCGTCAAATTAAAAAGCAGTTCAGTTCTGAAGCAGTTGTTGATGATGTCGATTTTCTAGGTTTAGTTTCTGATTTAGGTGGTGGTGCGATTCAATACGGTATGACCGATCTGTTCTGCGGCATGCTCGCTAAATCCCGTAATCCTCTCGATGGTTACGCCCAATTTGTGAATTATGCGCTGATGTTTTTAAACATTAAAGCAGTACAACTTACACCTCAAGGAGCACTTTCGGAAAATCCCGCTGATTATAATGCGGCCTTAGGCATGCGTCAGTGGCGTTATCAAGATTGTACGGAGTATGGTTATTGGCCCTATGCGCATTCCAACAGTAGCCAATCCACTCGATCAACTTATCTCGACGAAGAATATTATCGTAAATTATGTAAACGAGTCTTTGGCATAGAACAACCCGCCAATACCCAATACATCATGGATAAGTTTTATAAACCTCTGTTAGACGAAACAACCAGTCATATTTATTTCTTAAATGGGGAATATGATCCTTGGACTGCTTTATCCCTGACTAATGCAACTCATAATACTAATAATAATTTAAATTACTTTTTAATTGAGAAAGGATCGCATTGCACGGATATCAAACATC
>SCSO01000538.1 GCA_004297865.1 Legionella sp. | reverse complement strand
GTTGGGGTGATGCTACTCCCGACCGGAGCGGTCGGCTGGCTCACTGGGCCAGGTCGGTGCGACCGTTAGGCGCCTGCCGGCGCTGGCGGAAGAAGTCCCGCAGGATCTCGCCGCACTCGGCCTCCAGCACACCGCCGGTCCATTCGACCCGGTGATTGAGGCGCGGATTGCTGATCACGTCGTAGACCGCGTTGACCGCCCCGGCCTTCGGATCGGGCGCGCCGAACACCAGCCGCTGCACCCGCGCATGGACGATGGCGCCGGCGCACATCACGCAGGGCTCCAGCGTGACGTAGAGCGTGGTGCCGGTCAGGCGGTAGTTGCCGAGCGCCTTCGCGCCGGCGCGCAGCGCCTGCATCTCGGCATGGGCGCTGGGATCGTGGTCGGCGATGGGGCGGTTGTAGCCTTCGGCCAGCAGCTGGCCGTCCTTGACCAGCACCGCGCCGACCGGAACCTCGCCCTGCTTCGCCGCTTTCGCGGCGAGCCCAAGTGCATGACGCATCCAGTCTTCGTCGGTGAGCCCGCTCATGCCTGTCCTCAATGGTGTGCGGGCAACAGTTTCCGGCTTCCCGGCGGGCTTCGCACGCCGATGGCGGCGTCAGGCGACGCCGAGCTTTCCGCGCTCCCCGCTGCGCGGCGTCGCAAGTTCCTCGGGCGTGAGGAATTCGGCCAGATCCTCGGCCTCGTAGAACGGCCGGATCTCGATCTCGTTTCGGCCGGGCGTGGGACAGGGCGAACGCTGCGCCCAGGCCATGGCCTCGTCCATGTCCTTCACCTCCCAGATCGAGAAGCCGGCGATCAGCTCCTTGGTCTCGGTGAAGGGCCCATCGATGACCCTGCGGTTTGCTCCCTCGAAGACCACGCGCTTCGCCTGAGCGCTGTTCTTGAGGCCGGCGGCGGCTACGAAGATGCCGGCCTTGACCAGCTCCTCGGTGAACCGGTCCATCGCCGCGAAGGCTTCGGCCGTCGGGGGCGAGGCGTTTTCACCGGCTTCAGTCGCTTTCACGAACACCATGACTCGC
>SCSO01000033.1 GCA_004297865.1 Legionella sp. | reverse complement strand
ATGGTATCAAAAAGCGGCTGATCAGAATAATGCCGAAGGCCAATATGGCGTAGGTTACATGTATGATAATGGTTATGGCGTCCCCCAAAACGTAGACACTGCGATGGTTTGGTACAAAAAAGCTGTTGATTTAGGTAATAGTAACGCTGCTTTAGCTATTGGGTATGATTATGATAATGGAATAGGTGTTAAAAAAGACCTCAATGAAGCCATTAAATGGTATACCAAAGGTGCTGAAATGGGTAATGCTAGCGCCCAATACAATTTAGGCTTGATTTATGAGCAAGGTGGCGATGGTGTTCAACCAGATATGAATAAAGCCGCCCAATACTTAGAAAAAGCAGCTAATCAAAATCATGCTAAATCCCAATTAGAACTAGGGTATCTTTATGATTCTGGTAAATTGGGCAAAGCCGATTTACAAAAAGCGGCTTATTGGTATCAAAAGAGTGCTGATGCCGGAAATGCTAATGCGCAATTTAACATGGCAGATATGTATTTCCGTGGTGATGGTGTGACTCGCAATGTGGATCAGTCATTAGCTTGGATGCGTAAATCTGCTGAACAAGGTTTCGCTAAAGCACAAAACCAAATGGGTGTGTATTACCGCGATGGAATTGGTTTAACTGCTAATCCTGTCGAAGCCTATGCCTGGTTTACTGCTGCAGTGAATCATGGTTATGACAAAGCAGCCACTAACCAAACTGAACTTGAGAAAACACTAAGTGCTGATGACTTAGTTAAAGCTAAAGCTCTAAGTCAAAAATATACTGATGATTATAAAGTAAAAGAGTAATACACTATCTACTATGTCCCGTGGCTTGTCCACGGGATATGTTTTTTGTAACTAAGGATTTTCATGTCAGCAGTAAAAAATAAAAAAGCACCCCGTAAAAAGAGCCAAATGCCTACCTCTGCTTTTCTTTTCATGGATCTTATTTCTATACTGTTTAGCCTAATGCCTACAGTGATTGCTTTAAGCATTACCGGATTATTTATTCGTGCTGGATTTTCGACTACTTGGTGGGTACTTCCGTTGGCGCCATTCGTATTATTTGCCAGTTTTATTACGGTGATTGCTCTTATCCGCATGGCCTTACCCAAACTGAAAGCAGGGCGTTTCAAACGAGAATTAAATAAAGAAATGATCACATGGTACTGTCACTTTGCTTTGTCGCGAGCGGCAAAAATAGTGGGTTTAACTCCTTTATTGCAATCCTTTAATATCACTAAATTTTTTTATTGGCGAGCTTTAGGGGCTAAAGTATCCTTTCGCATTATGAACTCCTTCGACATAGATTTTGTGGATTGTCCTTTAATTAGCATAGGTAAAAATGTCACCATCGCGAGTCTTGCGAGCATTAGTTGCCACTCCGATATAGGCAATTATGTTTTTCTTGCACCCGTGGTGATAGAAGATGATGTGTTTATTGCCATGACCGTGCATATAGGTCCGGGAACCACCATTAAAAAAGGGGCTTGGATTGGCTATGGCAATGCCTTAGTCAATCAAGTAGTTACAGAAAACGAGAAGATGGAAAATATTCGTCCAGTACCCTTTTAATCTTTTAAAAATTCACAAAGCAAGCGTTGGAAATGATGAGTGCCTTGTTCTTTAGTGGGTGAAAAACGACCCGCATGATAAAAGCGGGATTTAATTCCTTGTTGTACTGACTCAACCACCGCTTCATCTTCAAGCTCTACCTGGTCCAAAGCTCCACCAGCACCTTTACCTAATTTGCTGGCATCTAAGACATAAGAATAGAAAGAAACCTGAGTCAACTCAGGATGGATTGGTTTTACTACATTCACTGAACATCCCCAGGGATAAAAATTCAACATAGTATTAGGGAAAATCCAATAATAGTAAGCCGCTACCTTTTTACCATAATCTCTTGCTCCTGGAGGAATATTAAAATGTTCTTCATCGTCTTTGGCTAAAGCCAATTGTAAATTACTGTAGTTATAGATTTCGGTAGTGTAAGTGGTGCAATCGATGTTTTCTCTTAGCGAGGGATGTACAAAAGGAATATGCAAGGCTTCCAAATAATTCTCGCAATACAAAGCCCAATGCGCTTTGACTTCATAATCTCGGGAACGAGAGGAATCAAAACGTAACTCTTCCCAGGGAAGCCAATAAAGCCGCTCTTTCATTTCCATGAAAGTATCTTGAAACGAAATCTTTGGATCTAGAGACACAAAAATAAATGGGTTTAGCTGTTCGCAGGGTATTGAGGGGAGATTATCCGTCGGGGATGGAAAGTTTTGCGTTTGCGAAAATTCTGGCATATGCAGCATTTCTCCGCAAAGGTTAAACCGCCGTCCATGATATCCGCATTTAATTTTATCGGCTTTACAGGGTGCATTAACTAAAAGATTGGCTCTATGAGTACATACATTGCTTAAGCACCTTAGAGTCTTTTCATCCTGAACAAAGAGTAGGGGTTCGCTTAAAAAGCCTGGTAGTAGGGTAAAAGGAACCAAAGAATGCTCTGCATTGAAAACCTCGTTACCCAAACAAAATTGCCAGGATTTAGCAAAAATTTTCTCTTTACTAAGCGCAAACCATTCAGGCGAACTATAAAAAGTGGCGGGAAGAGTGGCTGCGCGGCTAATATCTGGATCGATATATAAGGGCTGCATAGTGATTCCTTTTACTATTTTTGGGGTCCACCCTAGACGATTTCTCTAGCTGCTGTCAACTTTCTTTTGGAGTTTCGCTGATAGCTTTTTTCTGGGGCATCATTTTTATTTTAGAATCAATATGATTGTAAATATCCAACAATGATGTAAAATTGCTCAGGTTTTGGATATTTAAGGTTAAATCATGCGTTATTCTCAAATTCTTTCTACGATTAATGGGTTATTACTTTCCACCAACGTGATAGCCGCTAGTTTATTTAGTCCCTATGTGGATTTAACCTTAAATACCCATTGGGAACAGCAAACCCAAAATTTAGAGCCTATGGATTTGGCAACCCCTGCACAAGCATTAGGATTAAAAGCTTATCGTTTAGCCTTTATTACTGATAGTGGTCAATGCGAACCAGCTTGGGGCGGGCAGCAAGCTTATAGTTTGCAAAAGCTCTGGGGTAAGCGACAAATTGACCAATTGGCTACTCAAGGTACTGGTATCAACGTTTCTTTTGGTGGCGCGAATAACAATGACATTTCTTTACGTTGTGATACTAATCAGCTCATTACTATTTATAATCAAGTCATTGAGCAATACCATGCAGATTCTTTAGATTTTGATATAGAAAATGGAACAGCTAATATTGCCAAAATTCTGCAAGCTCTTAAAGTTATCCAAACGCAACATCCTGAAATTAAAATCAGTTTTACCTTACCGGTGATGCCAGAGGGGCTAACCAGCGATGGGCAAAATATAGTAGCTGCAGCCAAAGACGCTGAACTTCAATTCCATGTCAACATTATGGCTATGGACTATGGACCCACCTATAATGGCGATATGGGCGCTTATGCCATCGATGCGGCAACCAATTTACATGTCTTTTTACAAACCTTATACCCCAATCAGTCTCCAGAAGCACTGTGGCAAATGGTAGAGATTACTCCAATGATTGGCGTAAATGACGTGAGCAGCGAACAATTTACGTTGAAAAATGCGGATCAACTCAAACAATTCGCCAATGAAAACCAAATTGGCGCTTTGTCTATGTGGGCTTTTACCCGAGACAAACCTTGTGCAGACAAATGGGCTAATGCACGTTGCAGTGGCAATAACTTACAGTCTCATGATTATGAATTTATTGAACATTTAAGATAAAAGCTTCATTCTAATATTAAGGTTCACTTAATAATTAGTTGGTATAATGGACTATTTGATAGAGCAATATCCTGGTGGTTTAATGTTTACATTGGATGATTTTAAAGCCTCTCGCGCTAATAAAGTGACAGATAATGATAGAGAAATCTATATTAGAGCGGCTGCTATGGCAAAATTTGTTAAAAATGCCGGCACTATTCAATACATTAAAAGTACATTAATCGATAAAGATTCTGAGGCTTATACGCAGTTTACCGGAAGTGGTGGCGGACGTTTATATAGTATGTTGGTATTTGTCAATTTAATTACTATGGTTGTCCTTCGGGAAAACGTATTTGTAGCAAAAAACACAGAAAATCTAAAATTGATACAAGAAGCTGCTACTGATTTATATAGCAACCCATTCTTTAATCGCGATGCTAACATAAGAAAAATATTAGAAAATTTATCCAAATTAATTGCCCTAGATGAACAGAAAAAAATACCAGAAAATAGCCAACCGTTAAAATTTAAACAAGCACAGACGTATTGTTTATCAATGTATTTTGCTTTAAAAATGATTTATATCTATATCAATAAAAATAACTTAGGTACAGTAGAGTTAAATAAGACGATTGATAATCAGTTGCTTCATATAGAACAGTATTTCAATATTCTTGAATTAGAAATACAAAAAAGTGCACCACAACAACCTTCTGGCGAAATGCAAACCATTCAAAGCCAATTAGATGCCCGATTTTTATTAGATTCGCAGGTCTTAATTACCGGTTTAAAAGGGTCTACTCTTACCGTGCAGTTAAGCCACTTACAAGCGAGTATTAAAGAAAACGAAAACCAATTATCTAAACTGATTGAAACTAAAAAAAGTATAGCAGCGTTGCAAAGGAAAATTAATGCTTATAATAATCTCCTATTAGCTATAGAAAAGAATGAGCAGTTGGTTGTTGGACGACAATATATTCTTGAATTAATCGAAGCCAATAAAGAGAATTACGAGTTTTTTATTGCTAATTCATCACCTCGAAATCAAGAGTTTTTAGAGCAACTAGACCGAGTGCAGGACCCCTCAGCGTATGAAGAAATGGTGGCTAATTCTTTGCAATTGTTAAGTCAAGGTACTGGCTTTTTGACTACTATGTATCGTAAATACACTTCAACTAAGGTACAGAATGTATTCAATAAGGTTCTACCGTCCACTTTGGATAGTCATTGTAAAACTTTATTAGCTGATTTAATTAGAGCTGAAATTTTAGAAGCAGCATTGCAAAAGGATTCTTTGGAGAACACGCTTACAGAACAGGAAAAGACTTTCGCGGGCAAAGATCTGGATCCTGATTTACTGGGTGCAGAATCTATTGAAAATCTCGAGCTTTTATTAAAAGAAATAAAAAGAACGGGACAAATGGCAGAAGAGTTTCAACAGTTAGATGTAACTTTAAGAGCTAGAGTCTGTCATACAGAAAAAATGATACAAGATTGTCAGATTTTGGCAGATTATATTCACACTAATGATACCTTTTTTATAAAAGTCCTAACCTTTTTAGCAAAATGCTTAGCAATTTTCCGCACAGAAATCGTGGATTTAGTGGAGCAAGCAAAAGATAAAAAAGCGATATTGGACCATTTGATTATCTCCGAACGAGAACAATTAGATTCCATCGTAGAGCAAGAAAAGAACAGCCAACATCCGCTAATTAAAGAGTGGTTTCCTGCCTGCCAGCAAGAATTAACTGCCGTACAACAAGCAGTAAATCCTTCTACTCTTAGTGTGAAAGAAATTATAAACAATCCATATAGTTTGTTTTCTTTTAAACCTGAATTAAATGCTAGCCAAGCAAATGCAGCACATACTACAATAAAAGCTGAAGTTTAGACCTCTCTAAACGTTAAGACTGTAGGATGAAGGGACGATCATGACAAGGAAACCTGAACAACAACCCCCAAACATTTTAGTACACCTCACTTTAAACGCGATTATTGGTTTAGTCCTTATCTCTATAGCTTTATTCATTGGCATGCTAGGTTATCATTATTTTGAAGACATGCCCTGGATAGATGCTTTCTTAAATGCGTCCATGATTTTATCGGGTATGGGCCCTGCGCATTCTATGAATACCGCTGGAGGTAAATTGTTTGCT
>SCSO01000333.1 GCA_004297865.1 Legionella sp. | reverse complement strand
CCGTAATCCATAATACGGCATACGGGTGGTCTAGCCGTAGGGGATATTTCGACTAAATCTAAACCGCTTTCTTCCGCTGCACGCAAAGCTTCACGTGTTGATATAACTCCAGCCTGATTACCATCGACATCAATTAAGCGTACCTCAGGTACATTAATTTGTTCATTAATTCGTGCGCGATCAGTCTCACGCTTAGTTGGTGCACTAATGGTTTAATCCTCCAGCTTGTTAATTTATTGACCCTTACGGAAAATTTCCTGCGACAAGGTATCACAAATTGTATCTATTGTCATCACTCCGAGGTCCACGCCTTCACGGGTACGCACCGAAACTTGACCATTTTCCACTTCTTTGTCGCCTATCACTAAGAGATAAGGGACTTTTTGTATAGTATGCTCGCGGATTTTAAAGCCAATTTTTTCATTTCTCAAGTCAAAATGTGTTCGAATGCCTCTTTTTTTCAAATTTTGATGGACTTTTTCCGCATATTCGTTCTGTTTTTCACTAATAGTCAAGACTGCTGCTTGAACTGGCGACAACCATAGTGGGAGCTTTCCAGCATAATGTTCTATCAAAATTCCCATAAAACGCTCAAAAGTACCTAAAATAGCACGATGAATCATCACCGGGATCTGCTTACTGCCATCTTCTGCAATATAACTGGCGTCCAAACGCTCTGGCATAGAAAAATCGACTTGAATGGTACCACATTGCCAAATCCGTCCTAAACAGTCGGACAATGAACACTCAATTTTAGGACCATAAAAAGCACCTTCACCAGGAGCATCCACCCAAACAATATTATGATCTTCCATGGCACGTTTCAACGCGGATTCTGCTTTATCCCAGACTTCATCAGAGCCTACTCGTTTTTCGGGACGTAAGGCTAAACGGTATTTAATTTCGTTAAAGCCAAAGTCCTTATACACAGACTGAACTAACTCTAAAATCATGGCAACTTCAGCTTGAATTTGGCCTTCGGTACAGAAAATATGACCATCGTCTTGCACCATATTGCGTACACGCATGAGTCCATGTAAAGACCCAGAAGATTCACAACGGTGGCAATTACCAAACTCGGAAAATCTTAAAGGTAAATCACGATAGCTTTTCAAACCGTGGTTAAAAATTTGTATATGGCAAGGGCAACTCATTGGCTTTACCGCATAATGGCGGTTATCGGTTTCAGTGACGAACATGTCATCTCTGAAGTTCTCCCAATGACCTGATTTTTCCCAAAGCGACTTATCCACTAATTGAGGCGTCTTAATTTCTTGATAACCAAAATTAGCGAGTTGGGAACGTATATATCCCTCAAGCTCTTGATAAATAATCCAACCATTGGGATGCCAGAATACCATTCCCGGAGCTATGTCTTGAAAATGGAAAAGATCCAAAGCTTTACCTAACTTACGATGATCCCGTTTTTCGGCTTCTTCTATACGGAATAAATAATCCGCTAAAGACTTTTTATCCATCCAGGCAGTACCATAAATACGTTGTAACATTTCGTTATTAGCATCGCCACGCCAATAAGCGCCGGCTAATTTAGTCAATTTAAAGGCTTTCAAAAAGCCAGTAGAAGGCACATGTGGCCCGCGACATAAATCCTCAAAATCGCCTTGTTTATAAAGTGACAAGACTTCGTTTGCAGGAATATCAGCGATGATTTTTGCTTTATACTCTTCACCAATACTTTTAAAGTAGGCGATTGCTTCATCACGACCCAATTCTCGACGAGTAACCGGGAAATTAGCCTTTGCCAACTCGTACATTTTAGCTTCTATATTTTCTAAATCTTCCGGAGTAAATGGTCTTTCAAAAGAAAAATCATAATAAAAGCCGTCTTCGATGACTGGGCCTATGGTCACCTGGGCTTTAGGAAATAGAGTTTTTACTGCTTGGGCCAATAAATGAGCGGTAGAGTGACGAATAACTTCTAAACTATCCTCTTGTTTTTCGGTAATAATTACTAGCGAACTGTCCTGTTCGATCTTATAAGAGGTATCTACCAAACGACCATCTACACGGCCAGCTAAAGCGGCCTTGGCTAATCCAGGGCTAATGTGATGGGCGACTTCATAAACGGTTAGTGGGGCTTCAAAATGTTTGACACTTCCGTCTGGTAATTTAATGTTTGGCATAGTTCAATCCGTCTATACGTCTTCATCTCAAAAAAAAACCCTGCAAGGCAGGGTTTTAAACCTTAAATTCATGGCAAAAGAGTTTACCTGAAATTTATAGGACTTGGTAGGCACGAGTGGGATCGAACCACCGACCACCACCATGTCAAGGTGGTGCTCTACCACTGAGCTACGTGCCTATTATTCGATCTTAATCTAACTTCTGGGGATTATATAGAGGCCAATTCCATAAAGCAAGGCCCGAATAGAAGGGATGCTATTCGGGCCAGATATGCGAGGTTGGACCGCCATGGTTACCCCACGGTTTACCGATTTTGGATTTGGATTAATGAAGATCCTTCAACACTAATCCATGGTTGGACTTTAACAATAGGTCATCCTTATTGTTGCTGGGCATTATAGGGATTTTTACTTTATTGTCAACTTTTAATTTCGCTTAGAAACCATTGATTTCCAATTTGAATATTTTGTTTCTCTTTGTTAAACTTCTCCTACATTTCACGAGGTAGAGTATTTCTATGGAAAAGGTTGACTTGAGCAAGCAGTTTTCATACCGATTACATGAAGCGATGATGGCAGCCGGCTTTCATTCGCCTCGCTCAACTTCGGGAATTAACATTCATAAGTTAGCTGACATCACCGGATATTCGGTGCAAATTTGCCGTAAATATTTGCGCGGTGAGGCCATCCCAGAGCCGGCCAAATTAGTAGACATTGCCGCAGCGCTGCAAGTCTCTCCTGGTTGGTTACTGTTCGGCGATGCTCATGATGATAGCTACTCCAAGAATGCTCGACTCAACATTAGCAAAGAATTGCTACACTATATTCTCAAAAAGTCAGCCTCCTTATATAATTCTCATTTAAATGCCTTAGAGGTATCCGATTTTCTCCTGGATCTTATTATTGATCTCAGTCAGATTAACGCGAACCAGGAGCAATCGATAAAAATTATCGATTTGGCCCTGACTTCAGTGGCGCATTTCAATCACTCACAAGGAAAAAAATAACAATATTATGGAAAATCGCTGTAAAACATTAAAACCCCACCCCCAACTTTTGGATTTACTCTTTGCTTTTAAAGGTTCTGTTTCGCAAGTGTTTAAAGAGGTCATAGGCGTTCATGACATCGCTCATTTCGCTTTAGCGCGAGTTAATCAAAATAATGAACTCATCACCCTTTCGTCTACGCCTGCTATGGAATTTAATTTATTTAACAGAGGCCTTTGGCGCTATGATCGAAATTATGATCCGCAATGGTTTAAACAAGGTGGGCAGGCATCGTGGCAACAACTTTATCACCCCCAACGTTATGACGAACTGTATTATTTAAAACAAATTAAACATGGTTATGCTACAGGAATGTCTTTTGCACAAAAGCTCGGCGAGAGTCATTTAATTTATTCTATTGCAAGCCAGCAGTCTTGCGCTAAAACTCAAGAATTTTTTATGACTGAGCAAGATGAGATTTTTCGCATGGGTCAGCATTGTGCCAACCAGTTTACCCCGATTTTTGCAGAGTGTGATGCATTAAATGAGTATGCTTTGAGTGCGTAGTTGACATTATGATCCGCCATTTTCAGGCTTTTCATCATGCCACTTGGAACAATTGTCCAATAATGCTACAATTGCTCTTTTTAAGATCACTCATCCCATGTTATTACATTATTTATTCATCCTTGGTATTTGTGTGGAAGCCGTCACCGGCGCGCTTGCTGCCGGCCGTAAAAAAATGGATTTCTTTGGGGTATTATGGATTGCCTGTATTGCTGCTTTAGGTGGGGGCACCGTCCGTGACGTCTTATTTAATACCTATCCTTTAACCTGGGTCGCGCATCCAGAGTTTCTTTTGTACACCTCACTTTCCGCTTTCGCCACTATTTTTGTTGCGCATTATTTAGCACGAATAATGAAAATCTTTTTGATTTTGGATGCTCTTGGACTATCTGCTTTTGTGATTCTTGGTACTCAAAAAGTTCTTGCTCATGGAATGCCACCTAGCGTAGCCATTATTAGCGGCATGCTCACTGGGATTTGCGGGGGGATGTTACGCGATATTCTATGTAATGATATTCCCTTGGTCTTACGTAAAGAACTGTATGCGGTAATAGCTTTAGGTGGGGCTTTGCTCTTTATTACTTTGGATTATTTTCAACTACCCAGCGAGTTTACTATTATTGTTACGTTGCTGAGCATGTTTTCCACCCGTCTTTTAGCCATTTTCTTCCATATCGAAATACCTATTTTTGACTATTCAGAAAAGATAACCAAAGAAGAGATTAATCATTAGCAATGCACCGTAGTACATTGCTAATACCCTAAGATTAAGCTTCTTTAATTTCTTGAATAGTCACTTCCTCTAAGGGCACATCACCATGACCATTTCGTTGCCCAGTTTTTACTTTGGCAATGACATCTACCACATCCATCCCCTCTACCACTTCGCCAAAAACACAATAACCAAAACCCTGAGCATGATCACCGCTGTAATTAAGGAAAGCATTATCTGCCACGTTGATAAAAAATTGCGTCGTGGCTGAATGTGGATCCATGGTTCTTGCCATAGCAATCGTGCCACGTTTGTTAGGTTTGGCTGTTTTAGCTTCATTTTTAATCGGCTCTTGCGCAGATTTTTGTTGCATATCCGCAGTTAATCCGCCTCCTTGGATCATAAATCCATCAATCACCCGATGAAAAATGGTGTCATTATAAAAACCGCTTCGCACATAATCTAAAAAATTTTGCGCAGTTGCTGGGGCAGTATCTTCATGCAACTGGATATGAATATCCCCTTTAGAAGTATTGATTACGACCATTATTTCTCCTATTGAACCTTCTAATTGGTTGAGTTATTGATGATGAGTTGTCGCATTTTATCACAAACTTCATGCATGACATGGATGTTGTGAATGCTTGCGAGAGCAGTAAAAACATTAGCCTTTTTCTTAAACAACTGATGTAAATGAGCACGCGAATAATGCTGGCAGGTATAGCAAGAGCAAGTTTGCATGATGGGTGAAAAATCCGCAGCAAAACAGGATTTCTTAATCTGAATACGTTCATTTTCATAATCGCTAGCAAATCGCAACCATTGCCCTTCCTGCACTAGTTCCCCACAATACAAAGCACCATGGCGCGCGTTGCGGGTTGGCGCGACGCAGTCAAACATGTCAATGCCTTGAGCCACTACATCTAATAAATCTTGCGGCGACATACCCACACCCATGGTATAACGCGGTTTATTTTCCGGTAAAAAATCTCGGACCCAAGAAATCACGGCCACCGTGGTTTCCATATCAAATCCTATAGTTTCTCCGCCAATGGCAATGCCATCGGTATTCATTGAAGCAACAAAATCAGCACTTTCACGTCGTAGATCTTCAAAAATCCCTCCCTGAACAATGCCAAATAAAGCTTGTTGGTAGCCATAACGGGAATTAGGATGTTCTTGATGATAGCGAATGGATTGCCCTAACCATCGGTGTGTCCGGGTCATGATCTTTTGTACTTCCTCACGTGTACAACTATCAGGCGTGCATTGATCGAAAGCCATGATGATATCGGCGCCAATAATTTTTTGCGTTTCTAAAGACATTTCTGGCGTCATATGAATGATATTTTTACTGCCCTCTAAGCTAAAATGCGCACCGTCTTCATCAATGGTACAAATTTCTTTATTTTTGGATAAGCTAAATACTTGGAATCCGCCACTATCCGTTAACATAGGACCATGCCAACCCATAAAAGGATGCATACCTCCGGCTTGCTCGATAACCTGCATGCCTGGCGCGCATAACATATGGTATGTATTACCTCCTAAAATAATCTGACTACCCGCCGCTTGTAATTCACGTGGAGTCATATTATTTACACCGGCACGTGTACCCACCGGCATAAATACAGGTGTTATAAATTCACCATGCGGAGTCGTGACTCGGGTCACTCGAGCTTGAGTTGCTGCATGCTTATAAAGCACTTCGCAAGAAAATTGATTCATTGAGTTAATTTAATTCAAAAAAGCAGTGATGATATCCTACTTGCAGTGGTAATTCCATTATTCAAG
>SCSO01000332.1 GCA_004297865.1 Legionella sp. | reverse complement strand
GCAGGAATTCAATTTCAAGCAAAATCCGCATCAATAGAAAAAGAATTAACTGAGCTATTACACGAAATACTCCATACCTGTGCGCAACCTAAAAATCAAATTTTAAAAAAACTAAGAATTAATATCCTTTTTTCTAAATTTGTTCAGAAATTACCAGCTGAAGAGAAATCGAATTATTTAAATTTTATAGCAAATCTCCATGAACCAACTACAACAGAAGAATTTCTGCTAGATGCGTATTGCTATGTGGGTAAAAATTTAGTTTTGCGAGCCCCGCAAACTGAGATTTTTAAAGCATTTGAAACAGTATCAGTGAGAGAGTTGAAACTGGATTCTTCAGTAAACGAAAAAGGAGTAATTCAATATTTTATCGATTTCATTAATGAACACAGATCAGAAATCAATTCAGATGTACGAAAAGTGCTTATTGATTATTTGGGCGATTTAAAAATTTCAATTTTAACCGAAAAAAAACGTGCGGATGCGCCTGCAGATACTCGTAACCCAACCTATACCGGTGCTTTTTAATAAGATTTTGGTTTAGCGAATTGCTCACACAATTTCAGGAAATTTTCATAACGTCGCTGTGAAATTATTCCCCGATCCAGTGCGGCAACTATCGCGCAATTTGGGGTGTTTTGGTGTAAACAATTACGAAACTTACATTGAGGTATCAAGGGTACAAACTCTGGATAGCCTTGAGCAATGGATGCAGAATCCATTTCCCAAAGATGAAACTCACGAACCCCCGGCGAATCAATCAAAGCCCCACCAGTCGGTAAATGATAATAATAGGAATTACTAGTCGTATGACGACCCAATTCACTCAATTCGGATATTTCTTGAGTCACTATATTCTCTTCATGCGGCAATACACGAGATATTAAAGAGGATTTGCCAACACCGGATTGCCCAACAAAAACACTGATCTGGTGATTTAAAGCCTTTTCTAACTGACCATGCCCTTCTTCATCATTAAGATGTGTAAAAATGAGAGGATATCCTAAAGGTTGATAATCCCTTAACAATTCCGATTTAATGGCTTCACAAGGTAAATCTGTTTTATTGAGTAAAATCACTGCATGCAAGCGTAGGACTTCAGCCATAATTAAATAACTGTCCAACAAAGGCCAAGCAATCTCGGGTTTAGGAGCAATGACAATAATTAACTGCGTGATATTCGCTGCTACAGGTTTTTTTAAGCCAGCAGCGGTAGGTCTCGCTAAAATACTACCTCGAGGATAAAGACTAACCACTACCCCCTGTTTATCGCCCTCAGTTTGCCAAATCACCCGATCGCCAGCGACTAAAGTATCCAGGTGCGGTCTAATAGAGCAACGAATCCTTTTGCCTTGCGCATCTTCGATTTCCACATGTCTACTAAAACGAGTAATGACTAGACCATCAGCCAAACTATCGGGATCACTGACTTTAGTGTCCTGATAAGTTTGCTGAATTTTTTCAATTCGGGCACTTTGTTGCTTATTAATTCGTCTCTTACTCATGGTGACAATCTATACTATAATTGCAGAATTGCTTAATGATACAGTATGAAGGTAATTTAGGGTTAATGAAAGTCTACTTAGTTGGTGGTGCAGTTCGGGATCAGCTCTTGGGATATCCAGTTCATGAAAAGGATTGGGTAGTTGTTGGCGCTACGCCTGCTGAATTATTAAACAAAAAGTTTCGGCAAGTGGGTCGAGATTTCCCCGTTTTTCTCCATCCAGAAACCAATGAGGAATATGCCCTAGCCCGCATTGAACGTAAATCAGCTCCAGGCTATTACGGTTTTGAATGTGATTTTAGCTCCAAAGTAACCCTGGAAGAAGATTTGGCACGTCGCGATCTAACGATTAATGCCATGGCTATGGATGATCAAGGCCAAATCATTGACCCCTACCACGGTCAAAAAGATCTGCAAGATAAAATGTTACGTCATGTTTCGCCTGCTTTTGTCGAAGATCCAGTACGGGTTTTGCGAGTGGCGCGTTTTGTCGCCCGGTACCATCATTTAGGTTTTCGCCTAGCCGATGAAACACGTTCCCTAATGTATTCCATGGTTAAAAACGGAGAATTAGCTCATCTAGTTCCTGAACGCGTTTGGCAAGAGTTACAAAAAAGTTTAGAAGAACAAAATCCAGAACAATTTATTTTGTGTTTACGCGCTTGTGATGCTTTGCGTGTCGTACTACCCGAATTACAGGCCTTATTTGGAGTGCCCAATCCCATACAATATCATAAAGAGATTGATAGTGGCGTCCATACCTTAATGGTGTTGCAAGCTGCTGTGGCACTAAGTACCGACCCTGTGACTCGTTTTGCTGCTCTTGTTCATGATCTAGGTAAAGCCGTTTCCCCTATGGGGAATTGGCCAAAGCACTATGGTCATGAGGAAAAAGGCGTTCCGATTATTGAAGCACTTTGTAGACGGTTGCGTATTCCCAATGAATACAAAACTTTAGCAGTGATGGTTTCCCGTTTTCATCTGACTGTCCATAGATTGTATGAATTACGTGCTAATACCATAGTGAAGCTTTTTGATAAGACGGATGCTTTTCGTCGTCCTCATTTATTTCACAATATGTTGCTGGCCTGTCAAGCGGATGCAGAAGGCTGTGGTCGGCAAATAGAATATCAACAAACGCAACAATGGAGATCTCTATTAGCAGAATGTGCTAAAGTGAACTCTAAAGCTTTAATAGAACAAGGCTACACAGGTGCTGCCATTAAGGAAGCCTTGCATCAACAACGCGTGGCTTGTGTAGAATCTCTAATACAATCTTGGAAATCCAATGAAAAATAATCAAAATCTGATCTGGATCGATTTAGAAATGACTGGGCTTGAGCCAGAACAAGATCGCATCATTGAAATTGCGACGGTAGTCACCGATGCGCAATTA
>SCSO01000537.1 GCA_004297865.1 Legionella sp. | reverse complement strand
ACACATTTGCGCACCTAAACGCATAGTGCCACCTAAGTCCGTGTGTTCATCACGCGATTGAATACTACCATCAGCCGCCATCCACTCGGAGATGAGACCAATCACCGGATAAGGCGTTTGTTTGTTAAACTCTGTGGAATTTGCTTCCTTTAAACCAGCTACATTTCTGGCAAATTCAATCACTGCTGTTTGTAAACCTAAACAAATCCCCAAGAATGGAATTTTATTCTCACGAGCATATTGAATCGCTTGAATCTTACCCTCAATACCTCGCTCACCAAAACCACCAGGAACTAAAATGGCATCTGTTCCTACTAACAAATTCGCCCCATGCGTTTCAATCAATTCCGCATCGAGATAATTAATTTCAACTTTAGTCTGGGTGTGAATGCCGGCATGCAATAGCGCTTCATTGATTGATTTATAGGCGTCATTCAATTCTGTGTACTTACCAACCATAGTCACGCGAATCGATTTGGTTTGAATAGCCTGCATATCAACTACTTTTTGCCATTCACTTAAATCCGCAGGCTTAACGTCTATAGCTAATTTTTTTACCACTGTTTCATCTAAACCTTGCTCATGTAAAATCATAGGGATTTGGTAAATGCTCTTCGCATCTTCTAAGGAAATAACCCCTTCCTTTTCCACGTTAGTAAACAAGGCAATCTTAGCTCTATCAGCAGAAGATAACTGTTTTTCTGAGCGGCAAATCAAAATGTCCGGTTGAATACCAATAGAACGCAACTCTTTCACTGAATGTTGCGTTGGTTTAGTTTTAGTTTCACCGGAAGTAGCAATATAAGGCACTAAGGTTAAATGAATGAACAGAGCACGTTGCGCCCCTACTTCGATACGCATCTGTCGAATGGCCTCTAGGAAGGGTAGTGATTCAATATCCCCTACCGTACCCCCAATTTCCACCATCGCCACATCAAATCCTTCAGCACCTAATTTAATGCAACGTTTAATTTCATTGGTAATATGAGGAATAACCTGTACTGTTCCCCCCAAATAATCGCCACGACGTTCCTTTTTAATGACGTTCTCGTAAATTTTTCCTGAGGTGAAATTATTGCGTTTGGTCATGGTGGTATTCACAAACCGCTCATAATGACCTAAATCCAGATCCGTTTCCGCGCCATCATTCG
>SCSO01000331.1 GCA_004297865.1 Legionella sp. | reverse complement strand
CTCAGGCGATATCATTTTAAAATATAATAAAAATTCCTCTCCACCCCAACGGCAAGCGATATCACTCTCACGCATGGATTTTAAAAATAATTGACCTAAACGTTTTAAGACTAGATCTCCTGTCACATGACCAAAGGTGTCGTTTATTTTTTTAAAGTGATCTATATCAAGCAAAAGAACTCCAAAATTAGCCTGACTGCGTTGGGCAATAGCTATTTCTTGCTTGATTGACTCTTCCAAATAACGTCTATTATACAAGCCTGTTAAGGGATCATGTACTGATAGGATTAGTAAATTGGCCCGCAACTTCAAATTTATAAAACTTAAAGCTAATTGTTCTGCCATCAGGTCTAATAGACCAGATTGGGGCCACACAGTCTCTTCTATGGGAATCTCTAAATGCAATAGACCTATAAGTTCTATATTCGATTGTATAGGTATACAAAGATAAGCGGGATAGGTACCTGACTCGGAATGGATATGGTTGCAGATTTTATCTACCTCAGGATTAAGGGCCTGGTAGATCTTTTTTTGCTGTAAAGCCAAGCAATCCTCTAATGCTAATGAAAAATGCTCGCAGTTCGAATTATAACCCCAATCAGTGGCTAATTCGAATTTAGAAGAGGCTTTATCTAATATAAATAGAATACCTCGTGTTACTTTTAATATGTCCTGGCAGTAGCGTTTAATGGGTTCAAAAGTATCTTCAATAGTGGGGCACGTTTGTAAATTATTACTTAAATCATTCAATAATAAAATTTCTTGGTTGTTACGTTCGAGTTCATTTGTATATTTTGCAAGTTGTTGTTCGGTATATTTTTGTTGAGTAAGATCCTGGACTATTCCTAGAAAACCAATGCCTTTACCTCTATCAGAATGAAGTGCAGTAGCGGTTAACAGTCCGGGAAAGCTTGTTCCATCTTTACGAATAAAGGTCCATTCATGAGTTTCACTGCTATTTAAACCTGTTTTTGCTGTGAAAACATCAAAGCCAGGAACTATTAATCTTCCTAATTCTTTACTTAATTCTTTAGCACGGTTTTCGATTTCTTTGGGATCATGCCACAATGCAGGTGTTGTTTTATTCACTACCTCTTCTTCTGTATACCCAAGCATCTGTTGCGCAAAATGATTGTATACCACAACTATCCCATTTTTATCAGTTGCAACAATTAAATAGGTCGCACTATTTAATATAGCGTTATTTAACTGTTGTGTTTCGCGTAGCTGTGTAGAACTATATTGAAACTTCAATCTAAAATATGTCGCTGTAGTTGTTAAAAAAGTTAAGAATAAACCAATCACAAAAAACACCCAGGGTGTTGAGGTGTTTTTATTTGCGAGCATTAATTCAGAGGGGCTAACAACGACAGTCCATACTAAATAATTATTATTTACAATAGCACTTTTCTTCCATTTTAATAGCTTACTATTTTCTTGTAGTTTTGATGAATCAATATTTGAGAACAATAGTTTGTTTCTTGCATAAATGGAGATAAGAAAAGAATCTTCCGATTGTAGAAAAGGAGAGAGGTATTTAACAAATAAGGGGATATCAATCTGAGTGATTAGAAAACCTTCATAGTGTTTATCCATGAAGATTGGTTTGATGTAAAAAAAATGCTTTTCGGCATCTGCTGGAGCGACATAAATGCCTTTAGATACCTGTGCCACTGGTCTAGAAAGTATTTCTTCTATTTTTTTTGCAATTAATTGATCTGATCTTAATTGATAATACAATAGTTCTTGGTTGCTGTTTGGCGATACAAGCCATTGTATTTTAGTATGGTCCGTCGATCCAAGCATAGAAATAAAAGGGAAATCTTTAATATAATTTTCTGCATCTAAGTGCAACTGCTTTTTCGATATTCCTGGAGATCGCTCCCAACGTGAGCCCATACGCTCCAAGGCCCCATAGAGATCTTGTAATTGCGCTGTTGCTATGGAAGCAAAGCTATTAGCTTTAGTCTGAAGATTATTTTCGAAAAAAATATTTTCTTGGCTATAAATAGCAAATGAAAGGGATGTGGTAATTACAAGTCCACCTACTATAATTGCGATAGGTGCAAAAAATAAACGATCAACCTTTCTATTCCAAATTTTAACCAAAATAATCATGCTAAGTAAGACGATACAAATAGCTGTATGAATAGCCATGCTAGTCAAACCACCCCAGGCGTAAGCGGTTTGTAAATTATTGCTGTAACCTATCAAAGGGATAATACCAAGAGAGAACGCAGTAACCCCTAACAAAGTAACGCAAAGCATGGCATAAGTACCAAGTACACCCGAACTCGTTCTCAATAATAAAAATACTGCGCTACCGATCATTAGTAATGCAAGAGCAGTATTTGGGGCCATTCTTCCTAAATTAGTAGTGTTAATCTGCATAAAGGGGTGTATAAATAGGGTGTCAATGCCAAAATTTTTATTGAGAAGATATTCTAAAAGAGTAAGGAATATGAAAATTAACAATACAACGGTCAGAAATAAACGCAACTTGCGATAACTATTATTTTTTAAAACAAAACTCAAAATCAATATCGCTAAAGCAGTATTGAATTGCATCGACGAAAATGTGGGGTATAGTTGTACCAAAACTGGGATATGCAGTACCCATCCAGCCATAACTACTAATGCAACAATGCCAGTAAAAATCGGGGTTAACTTGATGAAATAGCTACTAAAGAGTTTCATTTAACACCCAATCCTTATTGAAAAGCATCAGATTTTTTTGCACGGATCTCTACTTAACTGGTTCTAATACCTCTAATTTTAGTTCATTACTCGCATTTATGCTTAAATATATTGCTGCTCAAACAATGGTCCAAGCTTGAATTTACCCTGATCGTAATATGATCAATTCGGTCATTATTTTGTTTTTATGCGCGCTTTGTGCCTTTTGTTGTGCATATTTGGTCGAATTTCGCCCCTATATTCGTGTGGGTTCAAGCATTTTAACCAAAAGTAAGATACTATAGTTTAGTAGCTTTCGAATTTCATCAACGGACTGGGGACAATTATGTTAGAAACAGTGCTTATAGTTGTATTAATTTTAATGTTAGTAGGTGGTTTACCTCGTTGGGGACATAGCAAAAACTGGGGGTATGGCCCAAGTGGGGCAGTTGGTACCATACTTCTGATAGTCCTAATACTAATATTGCTTGGAAAAATATAATTTTAGTCTTAAGTTCATAATCTATTCATTGAGAATAATTTTCTCATTGTGTGGGTTGGGTCATTTGACCCAACCTTCCATAATTGACATTAAGTCCAATCGCTCATATAAAATTATGGAACCCATGAAAGACACCTACAAATCGTGAGGGTCGAAGGTGATTAAAGAATAAGTCCAGCGTTTCCCATCTATTGTGTATATTCGCAAAGAATAATGCCCAGAGGAAAGTGTCATTTGTTTAGTTGGTGGTAAAGTAACCTCCGCTTTTGAACTTTCTGGTGCCATTAAACCATACATCCCAATTTCAACTTTATTGTACGCATAAGTATTCTTAATCGATGATTTTGGTAAGGCTCGGAGTTGTTCAGCCGTCCAAATTTCAACTTCATTTTGACTTGAATGGATCAGCTCAATACGCATGATATAATAGGGAGTGCTGCTTGGTCCTGAATCTACAGTCATTTTAAAACAAACAGAGCCATTCGGTTCTAATTGCCCATCACTTAGACTGAGATGAAATATATCTGGATTTACAGGACCTGAATGATAACGAGTAAAAATCGCTCCACGATAATAGTCATAAGTGCCTACTGTAAAAATCATAGTGAATATTAAAAAAAATAGAGCCGTTCTTCGAACCTTTAAGTCAGCCCAAGGACCGCTGTTCAAAAATAAAAACCAAGTTTTTTGCAATACCTGTGGATGACGCTGTATTATCCATGCATCGAGAGAATAGGCCGATCCCCCCATCAAGAATAGCGTCAAGCCCATCGCTAAAGTTGAAACAGCCATAGTCCATTCATCAAGACAAGTACTACCTTGCCAACCAAATAGAATCATTAGCACTATACTGATAAATACTGTCAGCAAAGCAGAAGCACGAGTACAAAATCCAAAAATGAGCCCCAGGCCACTTAGGAGCTCAAGTAAGCTGAATAAGATAATCGCTGCATAAAGAAAAATAAAATGATGCAATAAAAAACCAACAACAGGACTTAAATCAAATAAAGCTCCAGGCATGGCACTTTGAATTTTATTTGCCATCCATTCAGACGAATAAGGGTTGAGTTTTTGTGGGTCATAAATAAAACGTCTCGATCCACCACCCCAGAAAATCCAACCCTGAACGAATCGAATAGATAGAGCCAGCCACCCAATTACCTGCCATTCATAAGTGTTTGCAGTGAGTCCTTTGCTGCGTGGCTCCATTGTTTTTGATCCTTAGTTAGAACTTCACCATATACGATTCAATTTTACTCTGATTTATTTGCGTAATTAATTCCTTACTCAATCCAGTAGCTCCTTCAATAGTACCTATATTGAAATGTTGCACACCATTCATTAAGGTAATTTCATTGATCTGTTCCACTCGATTAAAGCCCTCATAAACTTCCAAATCGTCATTACCAATGTTTAAGAAACTATGGAAATTTCCTACGGGAATGGAGATCAAATCACCAGAATGAATCACTGAATGAAACACTTTTCCATCATTATCCATCAGGGTAAAGAAAGCGTCGCCTCTTGCCACAAATAATAGGACGTCACCAGTAGTATACCAATGAGGAATACGTAGCACTTGAGGTTTCATGATGGTTCTTTGAAAAGCCATTGTCTTCATATAGGGATTAATCGTTGGATCAATGCGTGTAATTGACCCTAAATCGGATTGATATAGCGGTTTTGTAGTTAAAAAGTTATTAGATAACACACTGTAGTTATCTGTTTTAAACGTAGAGGCCGCTGGATCGAAGGCACTTAATCTATTTACTGTTGTTTTCTTAATACTGGCAATATCACTTTCTTTAAGTCCTACAGCACGTGCAAGCACAGCATCAGGTAATGATGCCCAGGCTGTTAAGAAATCTCTATCAGCTGCAATGGGTGAATCATAAACAACAAGGAATTTCAGCTTGTCCTGACCCACATTTTCTAATGAATGCAATTTTGCTTTAGGTATAATCCAAGTACCGTTTTGCTCAACTGTATAAACTTTTGTATCACCAGTTCCTTCCCAAATGGTTACTCGAACTTTTCCACTGAGCACAGTACCAATTTCAATTGCATTAGAATGCCAATGCGGCACTCTCATGGCATCATTTACTAACTCATAGTAAAAAAGTAACCCTGAATTATCCGACGATAATTGATTGGCAGTTTCTGCAATCCTCAATCCTGCACTGTTTTTTAAAATCTGGCCTTGGGTAAATAAATTAATCCTATAAGGAAAGGGTGCAGATATATTTTGAGCTTCGTCCTTTAATAATTTTTGAATTTTAGGATCAGCACTCAACTGAGTGGTTTCAGGGCCTAAAGTAGTAGTTTCATCATTAGTCTGTGCTGCTTGTACTTGCCATGAGATAAGCCCTGTAAGAAAAACAGTCTTAAGGATTGCAAGTAGAGTCTTTCCCGTCATTGATATATTCCTTATTCAAATTTAAGAAAAAAACAAATTACACGGAATTTATGATTGAGGCAAGTAGCTTACTAATAAGTCTAGGAGCAATCCGAACCACACGATAATGGGGGCAGCAGTAGGTTGGGTCATTTGACCCAACATGTATCTTGATAGGTGGAAGGGAGTTGTTGTTGGTTCAAATGACCCAAACTGTGATTTTAAAGCAGTGGGTCTTGGTAGAGTAGATTCGCCAGTCGCTTTCGTTTCTTCCTCACTCCTTCGGGGCGTTGCTTAAGCGAGTCCAAAATGCGTACTCTTCGCAGCATCGGCCCCTTTGGTTCGTGGCCTTGTGCTCTTTTTTATAAATCTTAATAAAATCAATATATTGTGATGTATCAAAAATTCGGAAAACGATTAAAAACAGCTTTTAATGGCCTATCCATGTCACATTTACTAACTTCATCTGTTTTGAGGAAACTGGGTAATTAGCACCAACTTGATTAAAATATGAACATTTAATATACTTAAATGAATAAATAATATCTATCTCATGGTGTATGATGACGCCACTTAATGAAGCAATATTCCAGTTAAGTTATTTCTTAGATGAAGATATTGATAATAAATTAATTCAATTCAAACCTGATAAACCTTTAAAAGTCCTTATATCGAATTTAAAACAATTGGAACAACAGCACCTGAAAAACGCTATTAATAGTCAATTTTTAGAAGAACTAAGAGCTGATTTAAATTATATTTTGAAGCAAGAGAAGGCATACTATGTTACTAAAAACCTAAAAAAAAGAGGTATTGTTAACTTCGATTATGCCATTCATTGTGCGTTGATAGCTATCGCTGAACTAAGCCCGATCAATGAAGTAGATGATGTTTCTCTTGAAGAAATACCCGAGGAAAGAAGAATTGTATTTTCTTCTGGGCGGCAATATGACCTAGAATCACTTCTTAATTACCATATTGTAAGAGTGAGTAAATCTCTGAATGAGGATTCAGTTTTAGGAAAACCTTTGCAACTCACATCCCATGGCGGGGAAATGAACTATCTCGATGTAAAACATTTTCAAAAAACACTTCGACGCATGAATATTAAATTGCCTCCCTTAAAAAAGGAAGGATTATTGGCCTTTACATATAAAAAGATGGGACATGCATTATTTAACGAAGTCTTAGACTTACTACTACCCTCTTTTTTTAGAGAAAAAAATTGGGCGATGAATAATGTCTTAAAAGAAATTCATTTAACGGAGGAGGAGTTTAATCGTTTATGGAAACCTTTTAACAATCACATTAGTTATAATTTTAGTCATAAACATGCAGATGCCTTGATTTATCTAATACAAGTTCAACAGTTAAGTAAAAATGCAGCATTTAGCGAAATCAATGAATTAACAGAAGGTCAAGCCTATGTTTTGCATAAGTTATACTCAAAAGGCATATTAGGAGAGACTATAAAACAATCTTGGGATAATGACGTTGAATTGTTTTCTATGAATCATGCTAATACCCTGATTTTTCTTATGACTGAAGTGATACCTCCTCTAAGCTTTGATGAGGCGATTCTAGAATTAGACCAGTTAAATCATGATGAGGCTATGGTATTAAAATCCCTCTACGGTATCGGTTTGCGTGGAAAACATTTTAGTTATAGAACAGCTCCCAAACCCGTAATGAATACGCAACATGTAAACTTATTACATCGCTTAATTCAGGAACATCAACTTTCACCTCAGGAAGCTATACAAGAGTCCAATACTCTTTCAGCTGAACAAGCAGAATTCCTAAGCCATATGTACGTTAAAGGGGTTCGTGGAATTCAATTACGTCGTTTTACTGATGATTGGACGGAGGATGGTTATGGTCAATTATTCGGCATTTTAACCAATAAAGAAGGGTTAAGTATCGATGATTGCATGACGAGATTGACTACCATTACAAACGAACAAGCAAAAACACTAGTTAGGCTACACGCAAGCGGATTACGCTGTTCACATTTTGAGAATTGGAGAGGAGATTGGAGGGATGAAATCCATGGAGAATTAATAAATGCTCTAATCAAAAAGGATAATTTTAGTGTTGAGCAGGCACTAGCAGTATTACCAACTCTTGATAAAATTGAGGATGCGATTCCCCTCAGTAGACTTTATCATTACGGAATACGCCCCGCTGATTTTGCCCATCATCGCGATGCAATACTTTATAGTTGCGAACAAAAGGGTATAGAGGAATATGTAAGTGATTTTATGGCTCAAAATAATTCCACTGCACTCTCAGTGATTACGGATATCAATGAATTAAATGAGCAAGAAAGAATTACCTTGCGTGAGTTATATGGCAACGGATTAAGAGCACAGCATTTACGCTCGTCTTTTCCAAGAAAGCAAGTTCACGATAATTTTGAAGCCAAGAGAAAGTTATTTGGTGAATTACATCGCGATGCATTAACCCATTTTATATGCACAGAAAATAAATCACCTGAAGAAGCTTGTGATATCCTAAAAGGAAAAACACGAGAACAAATATTAGATTGCTTACCCCGACACATCTGGTGGAAGCACTCTAAAAATGAGGTGATGGCAATGACTGTTATCAGTTTATTGGCTCTGTACTTCCTACCCTCATCCGTTAGCGGCGCTTTAGCTCTTTTAGCAGTTGCTCAAGTGATTATGGACCAACCACAGGCTGACCCTGCACAAATCAATAATTTAAATCAGAGGTTAGATCCACAGATGTAATTCTAAAACTACAATACCAAATAGATCATTCAGTGTGTCGCGATGGATTATACTTGCCAACATTTTTATAATCTCAGGAAGAAATTCTGATGTTACTATTGAGGTTAGATGAATGTAATTTGCACCAAATGATCCTCTATTGAATTTGTAGCGTATAGTAGTATCATATCGGCGGTCAATTAACCTAATAAGGGCATATAATGAAGTTAATAAGAACCGTACATCATAAAAATAATACTACAGACACTATGGAAATTTCGTTAATTGGAAAGAAGATCCTCGTTGATTTCACAATTAACCAACCTGGCGAAGGCCGCATTAATGAGATTCAAAATAAACTGCGTTCCAATTTAGCTAATGATGGTATCAAGCAAACCTCTAATACTTGGGATATTAAAACCTTTCATTTTACTTCAGAACTTATCGACTCTGACTACGTTTCTAAAGCCGTACGCAGTAAAGCACTTGTGGTTTTAGGTATTATTCATGAGTATTGTCCCTTCAATAAAAAAGAGATAGTGGAGATAGCACAAGAATTGTATCTTGAGATAGAAATCGTTTTTGAAGTACTTCCAAAACCTAAAATGGATAATCCACAGGACCCTACACTTCAAGAGACTATTGAACAATTAACAAAAAGAGTTAAGGATTTAGAGGCTGCAATATTCCATGAACCACAGCTCGAAAAGAATAATGATCAAACAGCTTCTGTGAATCAAAAATTTTTCAATACAACCCCAAAATAATTAAATAAAGGTCATTTTGACCCAACATGAACTTAAACTTAATAGTAGAAGGGAAGCGCCATGGGGAGAGGGTCACGCCTTGCATTTGCTTTTTTAAAGATGTAATAGCAAGAAGCAAGGCTTGACACTCTAGTCTGCTAATTATCCACTTCACCGTGCAAAAGTCTGTGCACTAATACCGCTAAAATGCCACCGGCAAATGGGGCGGTGAGATATATCCATATTGATTCCAGGTGTCTGCTAATGATTGCAGGGGCAAGAGAACGGGTAGGGTTTAAACTTGTCCCACTAATAGGCCCACCAAATAATACCAATACCCAAACGGTGGCGCCAATAGCAATACCTGCGGTTATGCCTTTCTCCTTAGCACCCGTTGAAACGCGAAGTATGACCATGACTAGAATAAACATCATCACCACTTCAAGAATAAGTGACTGCATTTCTCCTTTTAGGAGCGGTAGAGTGATTCCCAAGTTGTGATTATCGGGGAATAAAAATTTAAGCAAAACGCAGGCAGTAATGCCGCCTAGAAATTGCGAACTAAGATAGCCTGGCACATCTTTCCAGGGAAATCTTTTATCAACAGCAAAAGAGAGGGTTACTGCCGGATTAATGTGGGCGCCTGAAATATCTCCGAAAGCATAGATCAGCGCTATTATCACTAATCCCCAAACAGTTGCAATCCCAACAAGGCCCAGTGTATGGGTTTGCTGGTCTACAATAATTGCACCTAGGCCAACAAACAGCAGGATAAAAGTGGCAATCAGTTCACTTAAATATCTTTTCATAGGTCCTTTTTTTTATAATTTTTCTGAACAGCTATTATATGGGAAATAAATCGATGAAACTATAATGACCAGATATTACTTCGATTTGAAATCAGTGGGCTTTGGTAGAGAAGGATTGATTCGTCAGTCACTTCGTTCGTTACTCACCACTTCGGGGCGCTGCTTACGCGCGCCCTTCGTGGCTGACTTCTAGTCTGCCGCCTACTTACTGCGGCTACTTATTTCAATAAATCAGCAGATTACATTTGGTTTGAATCTTTGGTTCGTAGCCAGTATATTCAAAAAGGTGGTTCCCGAATAGTAAATGTTTGTAACAGCGGAGCATAAATCTTACTAGAATTTTGCTAGCATTACTCGGGTTATTAATAAACGGAAAATTTTATAAGGACATATCATGTTTAGATGCTGTATACCTAAGAAACCTATCATCACTAATTTAAAACTCACTACTGCATTCACCATTCAAATCACTGAAGAGGATTTAATCAAGCTTAGCATACCACACGACCCGATTGGTTTGCCTAATAATAGTGGTCTTTATGATTGTACTTTTTCACAAGCAACTTATGAATGCGATTCAATTGAGGAACTAGAAAAATCATTTAAAGCGCTCTGGAATTATCTCTACAGTCTCTACAAATTATTTCCTGACAAAGTGCATGAGATGACGTATAAAATCGACGTGACCGGTCTTGCTAAAAATCAACCGGTGAGCATATTGTTTCACAATTTGGATTGTTTTCACCAATTCTTGCTCACGCATGAATTAGTTGCACCTAAGCTTTTAGAAAACGATCTACGGGTTAGCTATCGCTACAGAGCTGCAGGATCAGAGGATGTCAAAGGAGAAATACCAGTTAATTTGAAAGATTATAAACAATTAGGTAAACAGATACAGACAAAAATAGATAATGAGATTAGACGTTCGGAGAGAGCTATATCTGAATCAATGAAGCTACGCCTTAAAGGTAGAATAGGCACGGCCTACATTAATGTTTCATTCGATGATTACCAGTCTTTAGAAGATTTTATTACTAGTAAATTAGAAGAAAACAGTAATTCGGTTCAATTCAGACCGCAATGTATGTAAGGTAGGCTGGCTGTAAAGCCTAGCCTGTTGGGCATCGTCACGCTCAACACCAACCTATTTGTTCTTGCCTCATTCTTTAGCAGTGGGGCGAGATTTGGCCAGGTAAATGAAGGTAAATAAGCCTCTATTATTTTGATTCGAAAAAACCGCCCATTTTGGCTGATTCCATGAGGATCTTTTTTTGCGCTAAAATCTATTATTTTCCAGATGATGCACTGGTATTGATTGATGAAACGTTTGCTGCTGATTCATTATCATCGTCATTAGAACTAACTATCGGTTTTTTACTTTTTAGACCATATGCGGTAGCATTTTTGATTTCATTTAATACTTCTTCAGCTTTCAAATTTTGAGGGATGGTCAAAGCGATGTCTTGGATTGCAGAGTTGGCCATAAAGTAAATTTTTGTTGCCATTGGTGGAGCGATTAAATCATCATCCTTCATTTTACGCATATCGACATATAATCTATGTAATTTTTTTTGTACGCAAAAGTCGTCGAAAAATTTACATTTTAATGTATGAGTGTCCTTTGTTGCTTCGGAATATGCATCTAGAAGTGTTTTGAATTCTGATTTTTTCATGTTTAGTTCCTTATTTAGTTGAACCAATGCCTGTTAATAAAGGACAACAACAATATAGTATGTTCAATATAAATTCAATTTATTTTTTTACTAGACCTTTTTTAGACTTAAATCACCGATTACTCACTAAAGACACTACAAAAAAATTTAAATCCATTTAAATATAAAGATACTATCAAAACACGCGCTCAAATCTGTTGTTGATGTCTTTAACAAAAAAGTAGAGCGGGGTCAGGCCTTGCTCACTCCTACGAGGGTGATCTCACATTCTTAATCAGCTAGGCCTGATGAGCGAAGGATAGATTCGTCAGTCGCTTTCGCTTCTTCCTCACCAGTTTTAGTTTTAATGACTTATTAGAGAAGGTTATTAAACCATTACCAATAAGTGAGATACAAATGAATACAGAGAGATCAGTTGTTCCTTAATAGAGTGTATTGCCTTGGATGGAATCCCAAAAAGATTCCATCCAGAGTTTTATTGTTCACAAGATTGTCTGCTCAAAGTAGGGGGGGCTAAAGGCTTAGTTTGATTGATTTCTGCAGTTCTTGCAAAAATCCTAAGGGATGAATTTTGCTCTTTAGGGTCTTGATCTTCATAACGGAAAAATGAATCAACATTAAGAGAAGTTAAATAATAAGAATCTTGTCCCACTACTTCATTAGACAGTGGTGAAAAAAAACCTCCAATCTTTTCAATATTTATCTGTTCGAGCTCAAATTTCCCAATAAAATTAGGAATCAAGCCATAAGTTAAAGGGCATATCAGAAATCTTTTGGCACCGATTAATTTTGCATATTTACCAGTATAATCGACTAGTTCCTTAACCAATCGATCTCGTAACTGCGGATTAAGTCCATATCCTGCTCGAATTTCGAAGAAATTAGCAACAACAAAAACTTCTTCAGGATTATTTTTATTTCTTGCAAAAAATAACCAGTTACCACAAACGGGTTCTTGTAGATCTTTATCGTATACCACATGCATCATCATTGCAGCATCCATACGACGTTGAACCATTGCTTGAAATTGTCCTCCATCAGGGGCCAGACAACATCCCAAATAATCACCTAATATAAAACTTTGTAATTGATTTTTATCCCAAGGAACAATATAAAAAGATTTTTTAATTGCTTCATTTTTAATTTGACGAGAAGAGGCTTTAGAAATTTCTTTCTTTAAATCTTTATAATGCTGCTGAAAATGCATGCCATGCTCTTTAACTTCATTAGAAAGCTTCTCTGTTGATAATAATTCCGTTAATTGATCATGAATTCTTTGTAACCGATTATCCAAAGTCCCATTGTAAATCGGTTTTAAATTCACTTGTTTGCCTTTCGTCACTTGGCTTTTTATTTTTGTTATAGACATTAATAAGCTCTGAATTAACGGAGTTTGAATTTGAGGATTTAACAATCCTTCTAAATTGTTAAGGTCATTATAAATTGCTCTTGCAAGACTTTCCCAATCAATGCTGTCATTCGTGATGCAACTAAACGAAGACTTATGCGGATAACTAAATGCCAAATCCGTGTTAATTTTTGCCACTTTAAGATCCGATTTAATCCGTTCGTTATGCTTAGCTAAACGCCTGCCTAGCTCATCTTGCTGATCTAGCGAATACGCAAAAAAATTGAAATCCCGATCTGTTCTCAAGTCATATTCTATGCATTTATCAAATACACGCTCTAGCCGATGATCTTTCAGATGGCGTCTTCCAGCTAATAATCTTAGAAATAGGCCTGGATGATTATCAAAGACAGAAGTATCTAAATTCAACTGCTCAGGTAGAGCAAGCAATTTTCTATAGACTGCTTGTAATTTTTGATTAAAGAATGATATGAGCTCAATAGGGGTGAGGGAATTATTAACAACTAATGAACCAACGAGTACTGCATAATTTGGACTGCCTTCTTCAAATAATGCCGCTTCGGATTCAGGAGTAAGTTCCTTTCTTAAAGTTTCCAGAGTAGATATACAAACGAGCAATTGATCATAGGAGCTCGGATGATTTTTTATCTGCTCTTTTTTAAAATTTTGTTCTAATTGTTGTAATACAGGGAAATACATAGCAGGGATATAATTAAAATTTTCAAAAAATCGTTCTAGATTTTTGCCCGAAGCTTTGACCATTTTTTTCATAAATAAAAATACATCATCACCCATGAGCTCATATAAATTGATTATTGAGCTTACATGAGTCAGCATAAAATGATCAAAGTCGATCTGATAACGCACTTCATTTTTGGCATTAATTTTTTGAAAATGATCTAAGAAATCCTTAAATGTAGCTGGTATTGTTTTTTTTCCGGCCCTTACCATTGCAATATAGAGCCCTGTA
>SCSO01000330.1 GCA_004297865.1 Legionella sp. | reverse complement strand
ACGATGCCCTCTATCGCACGGTGGTTTTTTTCCAGGGTTATAAGGGCGTTTTCAAGGATTACAATGATAAAGAGTATAATGTAAATCTTCCATCCACTCGTGATGCGTTATATTTCCGACCCTCTCTGGTTAAAGAGATCACAAAATGGATCAAGACGGACAATGCAAAACGTCATAAAAAGGATGAATCCTTACAACTGGATGTAGAAACAAAATTAACACAGAGATATCATCAAATTTGGCGAGATGCGCATTTACCGGAAGTAAAAAAATTACTACAAGCGTCCTATGGCCTTATTACTAAAATAGTTAACACTTGTTCTAACGAGAAATCAGAAACAGAGTTTAAATCGGCAGATACTTCAGATTCCAGAATTGATAAGGCCGGTGCATTTATTGACGATATTCCACCTTTTGATATAACGCTAATTAATAAGCGTATTAATATTGGTAAAAATACTAATGTAGTAAAAGCCATAGAAATGTTGTGTGAGTTTCACAATGGAATTCGGACTGCTGCCCAAAACTATTATAATATCAAAACAACGGATCTAAAGTTAGAACACAATAAAAAACCAGAAGACAGTAACAAGCCCGGATTTATGGATGAATTAAGTAGATTTCAAGACAAGGTCCCACCTATCCTCGAAAATTTATACCATGAAACCAGTTATGCAGCGGAGTTCAATCTTATAGGACAAAACTTAACAGAACTTCGAGATCATATTAATTTCGCGATGCATATATCGCGTACTGATGCTCAGATGAAACAAATGAGCACGGCAAAATCTGCAGAAGCCATTTTACCTTTAGATCATCCAGAGGTTTTAGCTCAATTTAATCGCAGCCTTTATGCTTGGGTTAAAAATTTAACTCCAGAAAAGTTTGCGGCCGTTATCAATAAAACGATTGAGCACTATGAAGGTGGCATATCATTGACTCGTTATCGAGGCCCTGAAGTTAAAGAGTATTTAAAAGAGAGCGTTCACTTACCTAATGATAGACGTTTAGCGTTTATTCTTGCGACTGCCCCAGCAGAATTTGGTGCATTGAATAAGGATCTTATAAGATACCTAACAGATGACATGCTAAAAGATGGAGTCTATCTACCCAGTGTCCGCAGTGCTGTAGATAACAAGACCTTTAAAGTTGAAAAAAATTTAACGACCTATATTCAATCCACAATCGCCTACGCTAAAGCCAATTATGATTTGCGAACTATAGCTGAATTGAAGCAGGCCTCTTTTTTTAGTGCGATGTATAACTGGATTGATGAATTACCGGATGATGTATTTACAAAAATGATCGGAGATACGACTGTAGAATACGAAAGAAGGCGAAAAAAAGCATGGAAGCTTCCGATGTTTTCGAGCGCTCCCTTGAGAAGCGATGAAGTGAATAGGCATTTAGATTCAATTCAGCATGAAAGCAAAGCGAAACTCGTAGCCTTAATTTTTGCAAATGGAGCGGATGTCTCAACTTACAATCCGGTACTTTTTCATAAAATAATGGAAATGATGCAAAAGGACCTAAGTGCAAATCGTGATAAGTATAAAGATACAGGACATGATATAATAAGAAAATATGAGAAGGAGACTTACAAAGCGG
>SCSO01000329.1 GCA_004297865.1 Legionella sp. | reverse complement strand
TAATTTATTTTTAGTTCATCGCGAACGCCGTACTCAATCTCAGTTAGCCAATGTGTAAGAGAAAAACATGATTATTTCCATTTATGGTGCGGGTTATGTGGGGCTAGTTTCCGCAGCTTGTCTAGCAAGCTTAGGGCATGAAGTCATTTGTGCTGACATTGATAGCACACGCATTGCTGCTTTGCATCGTGGAGAATGTCCTATCTATGAAAAAGATTTACCGGAACTGTTAAATAAAGAATTCAATCAGGGGCGTCTTCATTACACTGCCGATATAAATGAAGCGATTCGTCGTGGTGATGTGCATATGATTGCCACTGGAACGCCAAGTGATGATCAAGGCAAAGCGGATTTATCGCAAGTTTTCGCTGTTGTCCAACAAATAGCTGCCGGAATAGAAAAAGATACTGTCCTCGTGACTAAATCCACAGTTCCCGTAGGCACTGGCGATGACTTACAAGCTTTTGTAAATACCCAATTAAAATCACATAATAAAAATCATGTTATAGAAATGGCGTCCAATCCTGAATTTTTACGTGAAGGCACCGCTGTTTTTGATTTTTTAAATGCTGATCGCATAATTATCGGGGGAGAGGATTTAGGTTTAGCCGTATTAACTGCAATGTATCAACCCTTAGTAGATAAAGGTATTCCACTATTAAAAATGAGTTTGCGTTCTGCAGAACTCACCAAATACTCCGCCAATGCCATGTTGGCTGCGCGTATTAGTTTTATGAATCAAATCAGCCAAGTCGCTGAACACTTTGGTGCTAATATCGATGATATTAAACAAGGCATGGCTTTAGATCCTCGCATTGGACCTTTATTTCTGAATGCAGGTATTGGTTATGGCGGTTCTTGTTTTCCTAAAGATGTGCGTGCGCTCATTCATACCGCTAAAGAAGCGACACTTGATGCCAGTCTTTTAGAAGCGATTGAGAAGATCAATGTACAGCAAAAAAATTGGGTTATGCAGCAAGTGAATAAACATTTTCACCAGAGAACTGCAGATCTGGTTTTAGGCATTTGGGGTTTAAGTTTTAAACCGGGGACGGATGATTTGCGTGAGGCTAGTAGTTTGGTTGCAATTAAGCAACTCTTACAGAGCGGAGCCCGGTTGCGTGTCTTTGATCCGGTGGCAGTGCCTTTAGTACAAAAATTATATCCTAATCATCCTGCGATTACTTTTTGTTCTTCTTCTGAAGACGTATTAGCAGAAAAAGTCGATGCTTTAATTATCATGACCGAATGGCCCGAGTTCAAAGCCTATTCTTTAACCGCATTAAAACATGCTCTACAACAGGCGCCTATTTTTGATGGGCGAAATTGTTATGCTCTGGAGGATGTAAAAGCGGCACAATTGGCTTATTATTATTCTGTTGGCCGTCCCGTGATCGCATCTTAAACGTCTGGAGCTCAGTTCATGCACGTCAAAAAAGCAGTTTTTCCTGTCGCAGGTTTAGGCTCGCGTTTTTTGCCTGCAACCAAAGCCAATCCTAAAGAAATGTTGCCTATAGTGGATAAACCACTGATTCAATACGCCGTGGAAGAAGCCGTGCGCGCCGGTATTACTCATATGATTTTTATTACCAGTTCCAGTAAAAGATCCATTGAGGACCATTTTGATAATCATTTCGAATTAGAAACTCGATTGCAAGAACAAGGAAAAGATCAATTATTGGAATTGGTGCGTAGCGTGTCCCCACCACATATACAATTTACTTATGTTCGTCAAAATCAGCCTTTAGGTTTAGGTCATGCAGTGCTTTGTGCAGAACATGTGGTGGGTAGTGAACCTTTTGCGGTGTTGCTTGCAGATGATTTAATTGATGATTCTAATATACCTTGTTTATCAGCAATGACGGAACATTTTCTCCAAGACCCCTTGTCTGTAATCGCGGTGCAACCGGTGCCTTGGCATGATGTACATCAATATGGGGTAGTAAAGGTAGAAGAAGATCGCGCTTATCCCACCATTCTCGATATGATTGAAAAACCACAATTGTCCGAAGCGCCTTCCAATCTGGCTGCAGTAGGACGTTATATTTTTACCGCGAAAATTTTTTCCTGTTTAAAAAACACAGCACCAGATCATCAGGGAGAAATCCAATTGACTGATGCGATCAAAGGTTTACTCAAAGAAGAAGTAGTTAAAGCGTTCCAGTTTAATGGCAAGCGCTATGATTGTGGTTCAAAGTTGGGTTATCTTCAGGCAACCGTTGAGTTAGGCGTGAAGCATCCTGAGGTGGGTGAGGCCTTTAGTGAGTACCTTGAGAATTTAGTCAATGAAGAATAGTGGAAGTCAATTATGCAGCTTTTAATCACCGGCGTTGCCGGCTTTATCGGTTTTCACTTGGCGCAATATCGTTTGCAAAAGGGCGATCCCGTGATCGGTGTTGATAATCTCAATGAGTATTATGATGTGAGTTTGAAACTTGCACGTTTAGAACTATTACAAGCGCATCCTAATTTCATTTTTCATAAAGCAGATATTGCGGATAAAGCACAGATAGATGCTATTTTTGCGCAACATCGTCCAGAGCGGGTGGTTAATTTAGCCGCGCAAGCGGGGGTGCGTTATTCCTTAAGTCATCCGCATATTTATGCGGAATCTAATGTACTTGGTTTTACAACTATTATTGAAGCTTGTCATCAATATTCAGTGCAGCACTTGGTGTATGCTTCGACTAGTTCTGTGTATGGCGCTAATAGTTCACAGCCCTTTGGTGAAGAGCAGGGGACTAATCATCCTTTGACTATTTATGCTGCTACTAAAAAAGCCAATGAATTAATCGCACATGCCTTTTCTAGTTTGTATCAATTACCCACGACGGGATTACGTTTTTTCACTGTATATGGTCCTTGGGGACGTCCGGACATGGCCTTTTTCTCGTTTACTAAAGCGATTATTGAAGGTAAACCTATTCAGGTTTTTAATGAAGGCAAAATGCAACGTGATTTCACGTACATTGATGACATTGTTGCTGGCATTTCTTTAGCAATTGATCAGGTAGCAACGGCGGATGCACAGTGGTCTTCAGCACAACCTAATCCGGCTTCGAGTTTT
>SCSO01000032.1 GCA_004297865.1 Legionella sp. | reverse complement strand
TGGCATCCAATGGCACTAGTTCGTTAGCATCTTTAGAAAATTGAAACGCAGTATCATTGAAATCGCTGCTGACAGGATTTCTTTGGGATATGGTAAAATAATTATTGGTAAAAAAGTTAGCGATTCTTTTGAAAAAGTTTAAAACGGCAAAAGCAAAATTCTGCACTGCATAAACAAAATCACGGCCGGCTTTTACTAGTCTATATCCAAAACCTGAAGTATTATTGGTCCACCATAAAGGTCTTAAAATATGATCTTTAACCCGCTCAAGATGCTTGAGACGAATGGCACTAGAGTCTCCATTCACTTGGCTAACCGTAGGCAAACCATTTCTTACTGCCTGAATAAAAAATATTTTGCGTGAGAAACCACTAAAGAAAGAATCACTTGCTTCTACTTTTTGAGATCTAAGATTCGGACTTACATGCTCAAGAAGTTTGGCTGGTTTCTGTGAGCCTTGCGCTCCTTTTATATCATGCTGATTATAATGACCATGACAATTTGCAATGTCTTCTAAAAGATCTGCCATTAATTTGATTGTTTGGGCTAAGGGCAATTTTTCGAAATCCATGCCACTTTCAGCGGGTAAAGTTAAAAAGAGTTCTTGCAAATCATCCACATCTTGTTCTTTTAATATGTCTAATAAATCCAAGATTTGTTCGGCTTTGTCTTTAGGATTTTCTTTACCTAATGTCTCAATTAAGGTTGTTAGATCTTCGACAGTTAAAAAGCCCAGTAACTCATTTAATGAAGAATAAAATTCCGGGTGAAATAAAGCAGGAACACACATCTCCACTAACAAATCAGCGATTTTACTTTTATCAACGCTGGCAGAGCGGTTTTTTGCAATAGATTGTAATGCCTGCTCAAAAGCATTTAAATGAGATTTAATGGATTGAATACTCTTTAAAGAATCCTCACTCCTAAATAGAGCAATTAATTGGGCTTCATCTAGTGAATCAATACCCTGAGCCAACAACTTATTCATTAAGGCATCAACTTTAATGGGGTCAGCTAGCACCAGTTTAATCGCTGCATAATCCTCTGGATTGAAAAAGTGATAGAGCAATTCGGAAAAATGCTCACTGGCTAAATAACTTCTAATCGCAATTGTTTTGCTCTCAGTAACCATATGAGTTAATGCGTGTTGCGCTTCTTGCTCCGGATTCACTAGATCAGCTTGAGTGAGCTTCTCTGGGTTATTAGGAATAAGGCTATTGATTAAGTGCATCGCAGCCACTAAAGAATTAGCAGAGTTGAGTTGCATTAAGTGATTTCTATTTTGATATAAATAATTCACCATTGTTGCTTTATCGACAATAGTATTAACGAAAGCGGCTTTTTTCTCGGGATTTTTAATGAAGTTAGCTAATAAGGGTAATAAAGAATCATGTGCAGTATTAGATAGCTTCGAAGTGGCATTCTCATTTAAAAGCGGAAGTGGGTTTTCATCCAGAGCCTTTCTAATCGCTGCGAATTCCTTCATTCCTTCTTCGGTTACAACAATAGAAGTTTGGTAATGTGTAGCATAAAATTGATTCACTAATTCCAATAATCTATTTTCATTTAGGGAGCTAGATTTACCTTGCTCTTGATCGGATTTGGCGATATCCAGTAAGGCTCTCGCGAATTGTATAGTCGTACTTTTATTATTTTTGATTTTATCCTTTAAATCCAGCCAAGTGGTGTAAGGAAGTAGTAGCGAAATCGCGTTAAAAAATTCCTCACTTTCTATAAACTGTGTAAGTCTAGGTTCTAACAAGTAATGCGGATTTTGCGCTGCTGAAAACCATTTTGTAGGGCTGAATAAATTATCCATCACTAAACTTATGGGACTACTACCGGCTAATTCCATAAATTTATCTTGTAGTACTTCACGAGAGTGGTTGATTTCTTCCGCAAGATTAATGGGTTCAGGTAGGGGCTGCCCGTTATTTAGTTTAGAGAATAATTTTTCAGCAAATGCCTGAGGTTCGGTGTTGGCAAATAATTCCATCCCTTCTGCAATCAATATTTCTTTAAGTCTTAGGGGGGTGATTAAAGCGAATAAGTCTTGTCTGTTTTCAATAGGATATAAGTTAATTAAAGAAGGTAAGATTTTATTTTGTAAAATAGCGAGTATCTCATCAATTTTCTCTTCTTTGATTAGTAATTGTGGACTATCGACAAATTCTTTTTGCAGTTTTTGTAATGCTTCACCATATTGCAAGGCTCTTTGATCGAGGGTTTTAAAATCATCGAGCTTAAAGAAGGTTTTGAGAGAAGTGATTAATGTATCGCTATTCCCCAAATCGAGATCCGTAGTAAGCGCATACTCAAGGAATTGCTTAGCATTATCCCCAGTAGTTAATGAAGTGTTAAGTTGTTGATAATCCGTCATAGCAAATAAAGCTGCTGCATGCTTAAGAAAGGGACCACTCAAATAAGGACCTAAATCCGCAATTAAATGCGCGCGTAACTTGGCGTCTTGTTTGACGATTTGCAAAGGACTGGATTGTAATTGCCCAATTGTCTGATTGAGAATTTTTGGATAATCAATCATATCTTCTAGAGTCAGGTCTTCTAATCCCTGTATTTGTTGCATAATCGCTAAGGCATCTTCACGGAATTTGGGATAAGCAGGCTCCATGAATTTTTGTAGAGTTTCCTCATTTTCCTGACAAAAGGTAACCAGCAAGGAAAAATTCTTAAGTGCATTGAGTACTAATTGACGTTTCTCGGGGACAACAAATTTGGCAAACATAGGCCAAAAAAATTGCCGATGGTGTTCAGCCATTTTTTGGTTTATGTCATCGGTTAAATACAGATCAATATTTTTAGTAATTCGGTGTTCAGCTCCTTTGGCCCCCCGAACTAACCACCCTTGAAATTCTCGAGCCACATTAATTTTTTCCACCATTTGTTTATAGCTGAGATTATTTAAAATTTTAATGTAAACTTCGTCGGGTGTGGATTGTCCTTCTACTTTGGGTTGATTTTCGCCGAATAATCGAAAATATAAGATACCAAAATAAGGCGGAATGCGTTTGAAGAAGTAATAGACTTCCGAAATAAAATTAGCAACGCTGCCTAAGACTTTAATGAAAATTGACAATTTGAAGGGATCCTTCATTTGTTTTATTTGCGTGTCTAAGGTATCCATTGCAATACTGATCACTGTGGATAGTTGCCCACGGCTTAATTCAATATTGTGATCATTTTTATCGTTAATTTCTCTTAATGCGCGCGCAATAATTTTTAAGGTTTGGCGTTTTAAAAGCTCTTGATCTATGCTGTCATCGGGAGCAACATTGCCATTAAACCATTGTACGATTTCCAGCCCTACGCGCTCTCCCAGAACCTGAAGAAATTCTTTGTTATATTGGCTTTGCGCAGTAAATAAGTCAGGATAATAATCATCTTTTTTGAGATTATTTAAATCAAAAGTAGTCGCTTCTCCACGTCCACGAGCATGGATATAAGTGGGCACTATGGTATCGTCAAGGCCACGATTACGCCCAATTCCTTGAATTAAGGCATCTGGACTATTAGTGGGACTTATTTTACGTTCGGAAAGGTTGACTACCGTATGTAAATTTCTATCACTAAAGCCCTCGGTTTTTTTATTGCTGACATAAACCCCAACAAACCCTAAACGAAAATAATTGTCCGCTTGCTCTTCGGTTAGCTGGTTATAATTAGGGGTAAACATAGACTCGTAGGATTCGTCGTTTAATGTTTCTAAGGAGGTACGTTTACGCTTTTTAGCTCTATCCACTAAAACGCCATCGTTGTACATCGAATAGGTTTCTTTATTAAAACCAAAGAAGGGTTTGGATTCTTCTATAGGTGTTTCGGCAGTACTCATACCAGACATCACACCTAGCATGAAATGCTTGTCAACATATCCTTTCAGTTGATTCCATAAATTATTGTCATTTCTATTCAGTTTGTCGATGAGTTCATAGTTCAAATACCAGTTATCAACAAAGTCATTGAAATTTTTGTCTTTATTACTTTGATTAGGTGGCTGCAATTCTTCGTCTTGCGAATATTTCTTTAAAAGTTCATAGAGAGAATTCAAGATGGTCGCTACTTCTGTAGCGCCTTTTTCATCAATTAAAGTCTTTAATTTTTCTATATAATAGGTTGCTTGACGTGGTGGATTATTGGCATTCAATGCTCTTTTAACCAGCGCTTGTAATTCTTGAGGTTGTTCTTTACGCATTCGATTAAGAGTAATTTCATCTAAACCGGTTAAATCGGTCAGCAAGTACTCAATCATAGCATGGCTAATGTTATAGCGAATTTGTTCCTTAACGTTTATTTGGGAAATACGACTACCAACATGCGCAGCAAAGGGGGCTAAGTTTCGAGTATACTCACTTCTTTTATAGTAAGAATCTTCACTCTGTACTTCTCTTTCCGCGTCAGGAATTTGGAAGAAGCTCGCGATTTCAGAACGGTCTACCAGATTACCATTTTTATAAACACTCGCATTCACATAGGATGCATAACTCTCTAATGATTTTAAAGCATTAGCAAAATTAATGAGGGTTTCATTGTCATCGACAATAAACAACATTTTACGCGCCATAGGTACTTGCATGCCCCAACGCGCATTGTTTTCATCGGGCTTGTAATGTATTAAAAAGGGGAGATGTTCAACTATGGAAACCCCGATAGAACTGCACTCTTCTTGAATCGAATTGGAAAAACTTAATAATATGCTGTTTAATATATTTCGCCAGAAATCCACGGTCCAAAAATGATAGTTTCTTAAGCTGTTTTTATCGGTAATATTTTCCGCCTCTAAAGTCAGCATGACAGGAAATTGCCCTTGACCACTTTTTTGTTTTTGACCACTGGACATAATTGCAACTGGTTTTTGGCCTGCTAGATCGTAAGTTTCCCGATTAGGTGTAGCAGTTAAAAACATAGTGAGCATACGTTTGGATAATTCAATTAAGCGTACGCGGCGAGCTTCATATTTCATGATCAAGTGCTGTTCATCAAAACTCAAAAAGGTCGTTTGTGGATTGGCTGCGGCCAAGGCTTGATAATGATCATCTAGTAACTGTTCGCTTGATGCTATAATCATTTGCGGGGTACTGTTTTCTGCTTCGAGACTACTCAGTAATGCTTCATCATCTTCTTGCTTTGCGCCTTGCCGAATGATCTTGACTTGTTCAACAAAGACATCAGGTAATAGCCGTTTTAAATCTTTTTGGAATTGTCTTACCAATTTGTCAGGAACTGCAAAAAAGGCATGATTCCCTGCTAAGTTAAGAATCAGTAACCATAGGGCTTGAACAAAAGTTTTGCCAGTACCAGTAGCTAGGGCGATGAGCAAATTAGTCGTATCATCTTCGGTTTCTAATTTTTTAATGATGTCATGTAAAGTAGACAAATGGGTGCGATATAAATCCATTTTTTCAGGACCACCAATGTTTACTTTATCCTGGATGGTATTACTTAGATGATATTGTGAATTTTGTTCTTCAATCGTAAGTTTTTGTTTAGTAAAGATATTTAGTAAATCCTGATCTTTATAGTCGAGTAAAGGTTTCATCTCTGCTGGGCTAGATCCCATCACCCGTTTCAAAGAAATTTGGTATTTAGGCGACTCACCTTCTAGGGATAACTCATAATTAACATGGTTAATTACGAGATTTTTTCTTTTCTCTAAGGCTTGAGTTAGGGTTTGGCATTCGGCAAAGAGAGTGGTTTTCTGGCCATCTATATTGAATGAATGGTTTTTAAAAAAATCTAAAGCGACATAACCTAGGTATACTGATCTTGCTGATTCTACTAGTTTTTTTTTCTGAGAGGGAGATAATTTCATGTGACATCAAACAAAGCGGTCAAAGTGCGCATATTTTAACCTAATAACATTAAGGGAACATTAATTGGAAATTGGCACAAAAACTAAATAAGAGTTACAATTTCATACAATTTTCGTTTTTAAACCAAGTGAATGAATAATAAAGAGCCAATTAAAACCAGTTTGTTGTATAAACGTCTGCTTACCTACGTCAAGCCATTCTGGCCGGTGCTGGTTTTAGGGGTCTTTGCCAATATCCTGTATTCCGGAATAGATGCCGGATTTACCTATCTTATGCGACCTTTTTTAGATAAAAGCTTCATTGATGTTGATCTAAGTTTTATCAAGACTATTCCCTTTATTGTATTGATAGGGATTACCATGCGTGGTTTGATTAGCTCGCTAGGTAGTTATTGCATGACCTGGGTTGCCCGTTCGGTAGTCAAAGTATTGCGTCAAAAAGTATTCGCACATATTGTGCATTTGCCAGCCGATTTTTATGATCAAGCGACTTCAGGGCAAATGCTTTCAAAAATCCTCTATGATGTGGAGCAGGTTGCACAGGTTAGCGCCGATGCCTTGACCGATTTCGTACAAAATACCTGCTTGGTCATTGGGTTGTTGACGGTAATGCTGGTCATCTGTTGGCAATTGTCAGTGATGTTTCTTTTAACTATTCCCTTTGTAGGCCTGATTGTCACCTTAACTAATCGCAGGGTGCGGCGGATTAGTCACCGGGTGCAAAAAACCATGGGCGAGGTGACGGAAATTGCTAGTGAGGCCATAGAAAGCTATAAAGTAGTGCGTATTTTCGGCGGTGAGAATTATGAGGAAAACAAATTTAATAAAGCCACGGAGGCTTCTCGCCAAAATGATATGAAGGTCGCGGTCAGCAAGGCCATTAACGTTTCCGGAGTTCAATGCGTTATTGCTGTAGGTATCGCAGCTATTATTTACGCCTCTATTCAGTTGTCCACGGTCATTGTTATTAGTGCCGGGTCCTTTTTGGCGATTATTGCTGCCATGCTGCAATTGATTAAGCCTATGAAAACCTTAACGACCCTCAATGCCACAATTCAACGCGGTTTGGCTGGAGCAGAGAGTGTCTTTCACTTGTTGGATCTGCCTATAGAAAGCAAACAAGGCGTTACCTTAACGCAAAGAGCGGAAGGTCGAATTGAATTTAAAAAAGTGTCTTTCGCTTATCGCCAAGGTAAAGAGGTATTACACAATGTGAGCTTTACTATAGAAGCGGGTCAATCCGTAGCTTTGGTGGGGCATTCTGGTAGTGGGAAAACCACTATAGCGGGGTTAGTCCCGCGTTTTTATGAGTTGCATGAAGGGGTGATTAGTTTAGATGGTTTGGATATTAAGCAAATTCAGTTGACCAGTTTACGGGAACAAATGGCTTTGGTCAGTCAACACGTGACTTTATTTAATGATACCTTGGCCAATAATATTGCCTATGGCCGCACAGACATTAACCGTCAACACATTATCAATGCAGCTAAGTTGGCTTATGCAGATGAGTTTATCAATAAACTGCCTGAGGGTTATGACACCTTGGTTGGCGAGAATGGTGTGTTATTATCAGGCGGACAAAGACAACGCATCGCAATCGCGCGAGCCATTTTGAAAGACGCACCTATCCTTATTCTCGATGAAGCCACTTCTGCTTTAGATTCCGAATCAGAACATTATATTCAAGCGGCTATGGATCAGGTCATGCAAAATCGCACTAGTCTGATTATCGCGCATCGCTTATCCACTATTAAACACGTCGATAAAATTCTAGTGATGCAAAATGGTCGCATTGTAGAGCAGGGAACGCATCAGCAATTGTTAGAGTTGAATGGCCATTACACCCAACTCTATCGGGTGCAGCAATTAGGAACCCTGCCTGAAGAAGTGAGCGCCTAATGTCTGTGGCTATTGAAAAATTTTGGTATAGCTCCCATCCTCTGAGCAGCTTATTGCGTCCATTGTCTTGGGGATTTCAATTCGTGACTACGCTAAGACGCCATTATTTACAAACGTTCTGTCAAAAAAAAATCGCCGTCCCTATTATTGTGGTCGGCAACATCACTGTAGGTGGTGTGGGTAAAACACCTTTAGTCATTGCACTAGCCCAACAACTGCAAGCCAAAGGTTTGCGAGTGGGTATAGTCAGCCGAGGGTATGGTGCTAAAAGAAAGGAATTTCCTTACGAGGTGTTATTAAGCGATACCGCTTTAGAGGTTGGTGATGAACCTTTATTAATTGCAAAAAAAACCCGTTGTCCCGTAGTGATTGCGCCGCAGCGTATGGCGGCTGTGGATTACCTTTTAGCTAAACATCAAAGCCAAATTATAATAAGTGACGATGGTTTGCAACATTATCGAATGGGCCGTGCTATTGAGATTGCAGTGATTGATGGCGTGCGGGGATTAGGTAATGGCCTGTGTTTACCCGCAGGGCCTTTGCGCGAATCGCCTCGTCGTTTGCAGCAAGTGGATTTTTTGGTGGTCAATGAAGGCACCTGGGATAAGGCTTACCCCATGACGCTACAGCCAGGAAAAATTACTGCCTTAGCTGATGAAGCGCCAGTTGAACAACAAGTATTCACTGAGAAAGTCGCTGCTGTAGCGGCTATCGGTAATCCCCAACGTTTTTATAAGACCTTGAGTCAATTAGGAATAAAATTTAATACTTATTCTTATCCAGATCATTATCATTTTAAACTTGATGATTTAAACTACTCGGAGTCGCAAGTCATTATGACAGAAAAGGATGCTGTAAAATGTCGTTCTTTTCTCTTGGAGAAGTTGTATTATTTACC
>SCSO01000328.1 GCA_004297865.1 Legionella sp. | reverse complement strand
GCTATCCATCAGGCTAAAACTGATAAAGTGGATTACATCATTTTCAATCCCGCTGCTTTTACGCATACCAGTATTGCCTTACGTGATGCTCTAGCTGCGGTCGCTATCCCTTTTATTGAGGTTCACCTAAGTAACATTTATTCCCGCGAAACATTTCGTCACCATTCCTACTTCTCCGACATTGCTAAAGGAGTGATTAGTGGATTAGGTGCGCAAGGTTATTTACTCGCATTACATGCAATTATTGATGATTTAAAGTAGAGAGATAATTATGGATCTTCGTAAAATTAAAGCCCTCATTGCCATACTCCAAGAAACTGGCATTTCTGAAATGGAAATCAAAGAAGGAGAGGAATCATTACGTCTTTGTTTACATAGTCCAGCGTCAGGGACTCAAGTGCATTATGTAAACGCGCCGCCAGTTAACGCACCTCAACAAGCCGCAGCACCTAATAGCGCGCCGGCCACTCCTGCCAATAATGAGACGAAAGCTGCACCAGTAGTCGCAGGACACAAAATTCGCTCACCGATGGTAGGCACTATGTACATTTCTCCTTCACCTGAAAGCCCTGCTTTTGTCACCGTAGGACAATCCGTGAAGGTGGGTGACACACTTTGTATTGTGGAAGCCATGAAAATGTTTAATGAAATTGAATCTGATCGTGCTGGTAAAATTGCTGCAATTCTCGTATCCAATGGAGATCCTGTAGAATACGACCAACCCTTATTTATTATTGAATAAGGAGATTTCACCATGCTCAGTAAAATTGTTATTGCCAATCGCGGGGAAATTGCTCTACGAATTCTGCGGGCTTGTAAAGAATTAGGAATTCAAACGGTTGCGGTTCATTCCGATACCGACAAAGATCTTTTACACGTTCGCTTAGCTGATGAAACAGTGTGTATTGGCCCAGCACCCGCACAAAAGAGTTACTTAAACATTCCTGCCATCATTTCTGCAGCGGAAATTACCGATGCAGTAGCTATTCATCCCGGTTATGGTTTTTTATCAGAAAATGCCGATTTTGCTGATATTGTCGAACAAAGTGGCTTTCGTTTTATCGGTCCTCGCGGCGACACCATTCGTCTCATGGGAGATAAGGTTTCTGCTATTGCAGCGATGAAAGCAGCAGGCGTGCCCTGTGTTCCTGGTTCTGATGGCCCTTTAACCGATAATGATGAACACAATCTGGCTATGGGTCGTAAAGTCGGTTATCCCGTCATCATTAAAGCTGCGGGCGGTGGCGGTGGACGGGGCATGCGCGTGGTGCATAGCGAGTCTAATCTTTTAAGTGCCATCGCACTCACTCGCAGTGAAGCTAAAGCAGCCTTTAATAATCCTATCGTATACATGGAAAAATTCCTTGAGAATCCTCGTCATGTGGAATTCCAAGTCTTGGGAGATGGTAAAGGGAAAGCTATTCATTTAGGTGAACGCGATTGCTCTATGCAAAGACGTCATCAGAAAGTGGTTGAAGAAGCACCTGCTCCAGGCATTACTCCGGAACTGCGAAAAGAAATCGGTGATGCTGTAGTCAAAGCTTGCCAAGATTTAGAATATCGCGGCGCAGGAACCTTCGAATTTTTATATCAAGATGGTTGTTTTTATTTCATCGAAATGAATACACGTATCCAAGTAGAACATCCGGTTACGGAAATGATTACTGGTATTGATTTAATTAAAGAGCAAATCAAAATTGCCAGCGACATCCCCATGACCTTAACCCAGGATGATATTAAATTACGGGGACATTCCATTGAGTGCCGTATCAATGCTGAAGATCCTAAAACCTTTATGCCGTCACCTGGCACCATTAAATTATTGCATCAACCAGGCGGTCCAGGTATTCGTTTTGATTCGCATATTTATAGTAGTTACACTGTACCACCCAATTATGATTCGATGATTGGCAAACTTATCAGTTATGGATCTAACCGTGCGGAAGCTATTGCGCGTATGCGTAATGCTTTAGATGAAATTATTATTGATGGCATCAAAACCAATATCGAATTACATCAACGCATTTTACATGATCTTTCTTTTGTGGAAGGTGGAACTAATATTCATTACTTAGAAAAAATGTTGAAGGATTAAGTTGTGTGGTATCAATTAAAAATAGAACATTGTCAAAGCGATGAAGTAGAACCGATTAGCGAAGAATTAGAAGAAATCGGTGCTTTATCCATTATGTATACGGATAAATATGACAATCCTGTGTTGGAGCCATTACCGGGCACCACGCCAATGTGGCCGGAAGTCATTATTCAGGCCTTGTTTGCTCAAGCGGCCGTAGCACAGCAAGCACGTGATTTTTTAGCTCACACTAAACCTGCTCTGGAATGCTCCTTGGAAATACTCCCCGATAAAGATTGGGAACGTTCCTGGATGGATGATTTCAAACCACAAAGGTTTGGTAAGCGTTTATGGATATGTCCTACTTGGCTTACCCCGCCAGAACCTCAAGGCATTAATTTGATGCTAGATCCTGGTCTAGCTTTTGGTACGGGAACTCATCCCACCACATCGCTGTGTCTTACTTGGTTGGATCATCAAGATGTAACTGATAAGTACGTCATCGATTACGGCTGTGGTTCAGGTATTTTGTCTTTGGCCGCTTTAAAATTGGGTGCTGCACATGTTGATGCGGTGGACATTGACGATCAAGCCTTACAAGCTACAAAAAATAATTCCTTAACCAACGGAATTTCAGAAGAGCAACTCTCTATTAGTCATCCGGAAAGTTTGCAAGTTCCTGTGGATTTACTCATCGCCAATATTTTATTAGATCCGCTCATTTCCTTAAAATATCGTTTTCAACAGCTTTTGCGTGAAGACGGACAATTAGTAGTATCAGGAATCTTAACTGAGCAAGCTCCTTTACTCATCGAAGCCTATGAATCAGCGTTCAGTCATTTGGCTCAAGAGGATCACGACGGTTGGGCTTTATTAGTTTTTAAACGTAAGTAATGTTCCATAAGAGGTAAACACCATGACCAGTGAAGTGAAATTCTCTCCATTTAAACCTCGTAGAGCTTTACTCAGCGTTTCCGATAAACAAGGTTTAATTGAGCTTGCAGAAGCACTTCACGAGCAAAGGGTAGAAATAATAGCGACCGGTAATACCGCAGCGCAACTAAAAGCGCACCATTTACCAGTTACTGATGTCAGTGAATGTACAGGCTTTCCTGAAATGATGGATGGACGCGTCAAAACATTACATCCAGCCATTCATGCCGCGCTTTTATCGCGAGGCCAACAAGATCAGGCCACTTTAGAAACCCACGGCATACAACCCATCGATTTACTCATTGTGAATTTATATCCCTTTGAACAGGTCATTAGTCAACCAGATTGTGTGTTCGCCCAAGCCATAGAAAATATTGATATTGGCGGACCAGCAATGATTCGTTCGGCAGCCAAGAATCATGCAAATACTTTCGTGATCGTAAGCCCTCAAGATTATTCTGAACTCATTGACCACTTAGAGAAACAAAGTGCGCCAAGTGATTGGGGTTTTACCTTAGCTAAAAAAGCGTTTGCACACACCGCTGCCTATGATGCTTCTATTGCTAACTTCCTCACGGCTTTAGATGAAGAACGCATGCCTAGCGGCTTTCCGGAAGTACTGACTTGTCAATTCAACAAAATTTGTGATTTACGTTATGGAGAAAATCCCCATCAACAAGCGGCTTTTTATGCGGATAAAAACTCCAATATTGGCACACTTGCTAATGCAACCTTGATTCAAGGGAAACAATTATCGTACAACAATCTCCTAGACGCTGATGCGGCCTTGGATTGTGTTAAGTCCTTTCCTTTGACGAAAGAAGTTTGTGTTATTGTTAAGCATGCAAACCCCTGCGGAATTGCCGTAGCAAATACTGCTTTAGAAGCCTATTTGCGCGCTTTTGCCAGTGATCCTTCTTCTGCCTATGGTGGCATTATTGCATTTAATCATTGTGTGTCTGGAGAGACGGCCAAAGCTATTTTGGAAAAGCAGTTTGTTGAGGTGATTATCGCTCCTGAATTTAACGAGCAAGCCAAAGCGACTTTAAGTACTAAAGAAAATATTCGTGTTTTAGAGACAGGTTATTGGGAAGAAGAAGATGCTTTTCGTTTAAATATGAAAAAAGTAGACGGTGGCATGCTTATTCAAGAACATGATGCCCTATCATTAGTCACTTGCGAACTCAAAACGGTTACTCAACTTCCAGTTTCCGAATCAATGATGAATGATTTAATGTTTGCCTGGGTTGCGGTGAAACACGTGAAATCAAATGCTATTGTTTATGCAAAAGACCAGGCCACTATTGGCATTGGTGGTGGGCAAACCAGTCGCGTCATGAGTGCGCGTATTGGTCTTTGGCAAGCCCAACATATGGGATTTAATACGCAAGGGGCAGTGATGGCCTCTGATGCCTTTATCCCCTTCCCAGACACCGTTGAAATCGCCGCACAAGCTGGAATTAGTGCCATCATTCAACCTGGCGGTTCTATTCGTGATGAACAAATCATTGCCTGTGCCGAAGAACATAGAATTGCAATGGTCTTTACTGGTATCCGACACTTTAAACATTGATGATAAATAAGAGGTTTTAACCTTGAACTCCATGTAATATTTAACGTATTATCATCATTTAACAGGTATTTTTTGGAGCCCATCATGACAACTGAGCACTACCCAGCCTCACTTGTCAGTCAACTCGCTATTGTGGAACCTAAAACAGTTCTTCAAGGGTATTATCGCTCCAAATTATTTATCGCTCCTTTTTCCACGAACCCCTTAGTCGCCGCAGCTGGGCCTATTTTGTCATTGTTGGAAAGGCTTTGTTTAAGTCAAACTTTACCGCCTATAGAAAATATCAGAGATAACATCGAACATGAGTTGTTTGCCTTTCATAGTAAATTAGATGCCTCTAAATACACTACGGACATTATTTGTATTGCTGAGTATGTACTTTGCGCCACTGTTGATGAAATTCTAGGTAAGAGTTATTTACGTGTTTACAATTTAGCGGTGGAATTTAAATCCTTTACCCCTTTAACCAGCGATGGTGCACAACCTCAACAACGTTTTTTTGAAATTCTTAACTTTGTGAAAGAGAGGCCTAATCAATTTCTTGATCTCATAGAACTGATCTATTTCTGTTTAATTGCAGGCTTTGAGGGCGAATGCCATCAAAAGGCGGATGGGCGCCAAAAGTTGGATAATTACATTGAAGAATTATATCAAATCATTCAACAATATCGTTTTAATAAGCCTCATCGATTATTTAACGAAAACCCCATCCCTAAAACTAGCGAAAAAAATTACAAATCAACAATTATTACAGCCATTGTTGCTGTATCAGTGGTGGCCGTTGCTTTTTTAACCAGTCAAATGATCCTAGAAAATAGAGCCAAGACGGTTTTACTAGGACACACTCAACTAGCGATGATGGATAAAAATGGATAATTCCTTGCACGCATTATGTGATGCGATAAAAAAAATACTGTCGCAATTAAAGCCCCAAAGCAATCATCTATCTTTTATTGTGTTAACTGGTAAGAATGACCAAGGTAAATCCGCTTTACTTAAACAAAGTAATATGGAAGAAATGTCGGTCTTTAGTGAACAGCATGCAAAAATTTATTACAACCAACAAGGCATCATCGTTGAATTAGGGGAAAATTGGCTTTCCAATAGTAAAACCTTATTACAAAATACTTTAAAACAACTAAATAAATGCAGTCGTTATCTTAAAATCACCGGTCTCATTTTATGTGTAGATGTCAATACTCTCTTAAGCACCACGCCTAGTCAATTTGCTGAACACAAAAAAGCGAACATCCATATTTTAGAACGCTTAGGTGTTAATTTAGGCTATCACGTGGAGTTGGCCCTTATCTTTACTAAAATGGATGCCTTAGCAGGGTTCTCCGAGTATTATCAAATGGACCATGTGGCTGAATTGGCCAAACCTTTAGGGTTTTCTTTAGATTGCATCAATCAACTCGGCACGAAAGTAGAAACCTTTGGTAAACAGTTTAATTGGCTTATTGAATCATTAGGTCAACAAGTCATAAATAAAATGCATCCAGCACGTTCAACTATGAAACGTAGCCTAATTCGTGAGTTTCCTTTGCAATTAGCTAGTTTACGTGCCCCGATTCAATCTTTAATTCAAAACATTTCCCCCAAATTATTCAATTTGCATTCCATTTATTTTACCAGCGCAGAACAAGGTGGCGTGAGTATTGATCGTTTAAATAAGAAAATTCAGCATGAATATGCTTTGGTTGTGCAAGATACTTTTCCGCAAGCGACCAACTTCCGCGCTTATTTTATTGAAGGTGCATTAAAAAGCATTCAACTACAATGTGTGCAAGCGCCACAACCTTTAGTGTTACCGCAAAAAACTTTAATCAGCATTGCTGCTGGTATGGTGGGAATCAGTTTAGTATATCTCTGCTATCATCATTACCAAGCTTCCAATTTATTAGATCAAGCCAGCAAAGAGCTGATTGCCTATGACATGCTTAAAAATCAAGGCATAACTGGGGCACAGGCTCTATATCATTTATCTTCAGCAGCGCAGAATATTGATCATATTGCATCGAATTCATTATCTCTACCTTCAGTAAGTCAATTAAAAGTACAGTTGAATGGTAAAGCAGAGCAACGGCTTAATGAGGAATTTTTACCTTCATTGATTAATGAACTGGAACAGACGATGCTAAATTCCAGTAATACACCGCTTGCTCGCTATAATGCGTTAAAAATTTATTTGATGTTAGGGCAAACCGATCATTTTTCAGCGACTATGGTAGATAGCTGGTTTAATAATCAATGGAAAGAACCAACCGCTAATAATGCTAATAAATTAGCGCTGTTAAAACAAAGGCTGAGTAAGCCGTGGAAGGCAATTACTATTAAGCAACAGGTCATTAATGATGCTAGGAATAATTTAAATGCTCTTCCTACTAGTTATTTGTATTATTCCATTGCTAAAGAGTATTTCCCTCTCAATCTACAGAAGATTCAAGTGGAAGGTTTTAATTTACTCACGACTGAAGTCCCCACTTATTATACTCGCGCAGGCTTTGAAGAGATCATAAAAAAATTACCAGAAATTAGCACAACCTTACAAAATGACAATTGGGTACTCGCTCGCCAAGACCTATCCCAACTACCCAACATCCTAACTCAAGCCTATGCTTATGATTATGTGAATTGGTGGCAAACCTTTTTACGCAAATCGCATCCACAGAATTACCATGATTACCAATCGGGTCGTCAGGTGGTGAAATTGCTGCAGCAAAGTAATGCGATGAGTAATTTAATTAATATAGTCCAGCAACAAACTAAGCCGGATTTGAATGCTAATCTCTCGCCTTTCAATCAATACATTGCCAACCAATTTAC
>SCSO01000327.1 GCA_004297865.1 Legionella sp. | reverse complement strand
GCTCGGGTATCAAAGTGATTGTTTTTCATTAAAAACTTCCTTTCTGTAATAGATAAATACTTAAAAATTAAGCGAAAAACCTTGATTTTGGATCAAAAAAATCCATTTTGGTCTAAAATTCTAAAGTAATGAACCCCTTAGCCGCTATATATTAAGAATGACATTCTAGAGAGGGATGCATGCGTAGGCAAGAAATCAATTATGAAAAAGTAGCAAGCGCTGCCGAAAAAATCAAGAAGAGAGGGAAAGAACCCTCTGTGACTGATATTTGCGAAGAGCTACGCCTAGCGGGCAATCATCCTGAATTATCTACTTTGTTAGAAAAATGGTATCACACTCAACCCGAATTTCAACGTACTACTCATGGGCCGCTTTCAGAAAACATATCTTTAAAAACAGATGCCATCCTGGAAAAGAACTCTGAATTAGAAAAATCGCTTTCTTTATTACGTGCAACCTTAGAATCCACTGCTGACGGCATCATGATGGTGAATGGCCAAGGGGCGGTAGTGGATTGGAATCAAAAGTTTGTGGAAATGTGGCGAATTCCTTCTTATATGCTGGAATCAGGTAAAGAAAGTATTAGTTTTGAATACATTCTTGAGCAATTAACCGATCCCCAAGCTTTGGTTTCTGATGTGCAATACCTTTATCAAAACCCAGAATGGCAAGGGCAATTACCAGAATTGTATTTTAGAGATGGACGAATTTACGAGCGTTATACCCAACCCCAACGAGTAGGATCGCAAATTGTGGGACGGGTTTATAGCTTCCGCGACGTGACTCAAAAACGTATGGCAGAAGACGAATTACGTATCCGCGAACGTGCTATTGAAGCAAGCACGCATGGAGTAGCGATTATTGATATTACTAATCATCAAAACAGACTCATTTACGTCAATAAAGCCTTTGAACGTACTACCGGTTATTCGGAACTACAAGCTTTGGGCAAGAATTTAAGTACCCTTTTAGGTTCAAATAGTGAAGAAGTGAATAATAAACGCATTGAATTGGCTATTAGAGAATTGCGCGAAGAAAAGGTTGAAATGGAAAGTATTAAGCGTAATGGGGAGGTTTATTGGTGTGAAATCAGCGTGGCACCAGTGAAAGACTCCTTTAATAACGTCAAACATTATGTCTGTATTTTTAATGATGTAACCCAAAGACACGACATGGAAAGACAACTACTGTTGCAAGCTACCTATGATTCGATGACCAATTTACCCAATCGTGTTCTCCTATTAGACCGGGTAGAGCAAGCCATATTGCAGGCTAGAAAAACCAAATCCATTTTAGGCTTTTTGTTCTTGGATTTAGACCGTTTTAAAATGACCAACGACACTTTAGGCCACAATATGGGAGATAAATTATTACAAGGCGTGGCCAATCGACTACTCATAGCAACTAATGATTTTGATACTGTAGCCAGATTAGGCGGTGATGAGTTTGTTATCTTGTTGACCGATATAGAGAACGTACAGCAAGCAGAAAAAATTGCGCAAGAGATCCTGCATTCTATAGAAAAACCCATACAAATTGACCATCATAGCTTAAAAATCACTGCCAGTTTAGGTTTAAGCTTTTATCCACGTGATGGGGATGACTATGAGTCTTTATTAAAAAGTGCGGATTTATCCATGTATCATGCTAAGGATAATGGGCGTAATACTTACAGGGTTTACGAACCGGAGATGAACCGCCGAGTATTAAATCACGTACAATTAGACTCTGCTTTAAGAGATGCATTGAAAAACAATGAGTTATATTTGGTTTATCAACCCCTTATTGATTTAAAACTTTCCAGAGTTGTTGGTTTTGAAGCCCTTATGCGTTGGCATAGTAAAACCCTAGGTCAAGTGAGCCCCGTGGATTTTATCCCCATGGCAGAAGAAAATGGTTTAATTTTGGAAATGGGGGAGTGGGCCTTGCTGGAAGCTTGTTCGCAAATGAAAAAATGGCAAAAACAAGGCTTAAAAAATTTACATGTCGCGGTAAACATTTCTGGAAGACAGTTCAGACAAACCTCATTGCCGGAAGTGATTGGACGGGTATTGAAAAAAACCGGCTTAAATGCTCGGTATTTAGAATTAGAATTAACCGAAAGCCTATTAATCGAAGACATAGACCACGTGGTGGAAACAATGTATGCCCTTAAAGACATGGGAGCTAAGTTGTCTATTGATGATTTTGGTACCGGTTATTCCAGTTTGTCCTATTTAAAACAGTTCCCCGTCGATAAATTAAAAATTGATCGGTCTTTCATCAGTGAATTAGCCAGTAGTCAAAATGATGCAGCCATCGCCAAAGCGATTATCAATCTAGGGCATAGTTTAAATATTCAAGTCCTCGCTGAGGGCGTGGAAAACGAATACCAACGTGATTTCATAATTGCCCATGGCTGCGACTTCGCACAGGGCTATTTTTACCGAGCGCCCGATGTTGCTGATAAAATTTACGAATTTTTACTTTCCTCTCCCCTTGCTGGTCTTAAACACAGTTAATCGCAAAACGGTACAATTCTTGCACTATTTCAAATAAGCAACTTTCTCTACGTCCCGTGGTTTGTCCACGGGATCCAGTGATTGAAGGAGAAGTAATGAAAAAAATAACCATCATTGGCGCTGGCTTAGCCGGGACTCTCTGTGCCTTGTATCTTGCCAGAAGAGGCTATGAAGTGGATGTATTTGAATCCAGAGCCGATTTGCGCAATAGCCCTACCGATTATGGGCGCTCCATCAATTTAGCCCTTTCTTGCCGCGGAATTACCGGTTTAAAGGCTATGGATTTGATGGATGAAATCAGTAAAATCATTGTTCCCATGCGGGCGCGGGCTATCCATGAATCCACTGGGGAAGTGCATTATCAACCCTTTGGGCGTCATAAAGAAGAGCATATCAATGCGATCTCGCGTACGGAATTAAATGGTTTATTGCTAAATAAGGCAGAACAAACTCGGCAAATCCATCTTCATTTCCAACAAAAATTGATACGCATGGATATTTCCCATAAAAAGCTGTATTTCGAAGATAAAGCGGGGAGTATTAGCGAGTATGCCTATGAACGCATTATTGGAGCCGATGGGGCACCTTCAGCTTTAAGAGACCTTTTGCAGCAAGAGGGCTTAGTTACGGCAACTAGAGAATTTTTATCGCATTCTTACAAAGAGTTATCGATTAGTAAAACCCATACGGTGGGCATGGCAAGAGAGCATCTCCATCTTTGGCCGCGCGATTCCTTTATGTTATTAGGAAATCCTAATCCTGATGATTCCATTACAGGTTCTTTATTTTTAGCTAATGAAGGGAAGGATAGTTTTGCGGAATTAACCACTGAAAAAGCACTTAACGCCTTCTTTAAAAAGGAATTTCCGGATGCATTTAAGGCTATGCCTCATTTAGCTAGGGAATTTTTCTCTAATCCTACGGGGCATATGAGCACCATCAAATGTACTCCTTGGTATTATCGTGACGAATGTTTATTAATAGGAGATGCGGCCCATGGGGTTATCCCTTTCTTCGGGCAAGGAATGAACAGCGCCTTTGAAGATTGCCGAATTTTAGATGAATTATTAAATCAATATGCGGATGATTGGGCTAAAGTGATGCCGGCTTTTTATGAGCAAAGGAAGGCTAATACCGATGCGGTAGCGCAAATGTCCATGGATAATTACTATGAAATTCATTCCGATATTCGAAATCCGCAGTTTATTCTGAAAAAACACGTCGAACGTCAGCTAATGTGCAGGTATCCTGAGCGGTACATCTCCAAACATGTATTAGTGATGTTTACGAACACACCTTATGCACGCGCCTTGGCTCATGGGGAAGTGCAGGCAAAATTATTAGATCAGATTTGTTCCTCTTTAAAAGAGGGTGAGGAGTTGAATTGGCATGAGATCGATAAATTGATGATCGAATATGACAAAAAATTGGCGAGTTGTAATTAGGAAAAATAGATCGTTGATTTTTAAATAGAAGAGGCGTCGAAATTTTGACGAAAAGGCGAAAGTCAGGGACAATTTTTTGTCACTTCCTGAGGATTAAACCTGCAAAAAAGGAAAATAAAGGGTGTTTAATGGCTTAATATTGCCCAAATTGGGCAAAAAGTTGGCATGATCACTGCAAGTACCCTTATGTCAGTGAAATTACTTGTTTTTGGAGTTCAATCATGAAAACTATTCAAAGCTATATCGATTCTAAACAAAATGAATTTACCAGTCATCCCTTTTTTAAACTATTAGAAAGTTTAAATAGTATTGAAGAAATTAGTACCTTTGTA
>SCSO01000326.1 GCA_004297865.1 Legionella sp. | reverse complement strand
GTTACTTTGGCTTTCTTGTATCTACATTCAGGACATCCTCTGCCACTTGTTCTATGATTTATAGAATCATTCCACTGATGCCCACAGCTCGCTTCCCACCATATTTTCCTTCCTGAACCAGGTGTGAAGTACTCAGGAAGTAACAAGTCGTTTTTAGAGGGATGCCATTCTTTAGCTATTGAAGGGAATAAATAACTGAGTGATTTTTCATATTCTACATGCTTTCTTTTGGAATAGTGGTCATTAAAATGGACGTTTGCAATCCAATCATCTTGCTCCATATATCCATCGATCTTTTCTATTATTTGGGGCGAGATTACATTTTGAATTTTTAATATTATTTTTAAGATTTCTTTGATAGTCGAGATATTCATCTCTCTTTTTTTAACAAAAATATCATTTTTGCCTGAAAGCGGAAGACCTTCCTCCCTAACTCTTATGAGGTATATGTTTTCAGCTAATATCAAGTATTTTTCTTGATCTTTTTCATGCTTGTCTTGGTGCCAATATGCTCCATCAAACTCAATCCCAATATTGAATTCAGGAATAAAAATATCGACCTCACACTTGTTGAGTATAACCCTATGATGTACATCCTCGAATATTGCTTTTAGCTCACAAAAAATTCTTAACTCTGGAATTGAGTATGCAGGGTTGCATTTAGGGCAACCAGTACCTTGTGTTCTGTGATTTATAGACGCAAACCACTCATGATCATCGCCTTTTGGGCATTTCCACCAAACTTTCTTGGCTGTGCCAGGCAAAACATCATATGGGGTAAGTATTCCGTTTTTCGTTGGGTGCCATTGCTCAGCGATGGCAGGATAGCGTGTTGTCAGGCAGTTAGATTTTGTAAGTTTCTGTCCAACACAAATGGGACAGCCTTTTCCATTTGCTCTATTGTTAAGCTTTGCTTTCCACTCATGGTCATCACCTTTTGGGCATTTCCACCAAATCATTTTATTCGCATTAGGCAAAACATCAAAAGGGGTAAACTTATCATTTTTAGTAGGGTGCCACTCTTTTGCTAGCTCTGGATTAACTGTTCCTAAAGAGTTTGATACAGCTACTCTCTGGTTTGAGCAAATAGGGCAACCTATTCCTTTATTTCTATTTGCAATAACTGCTGGCCATTCATGATCGTCTCCATTCGGACACTTCCACCATACTTTCTTCCCTGAATTTGGGGTAACATTATTGGGCATCAGTTCACCATTCTTTTCAGGGTGCCATTCTTTTGCGAGCCTGGGATTAATAGTTGCTAAGCAATTAGACTCAACAACTAAGTGGCCGGCGCATACTCCGCAGCCGCTTCCTTTAATTCTACTAACAACACTTGCCTTCCATTCATGATCATCCCCTTTTATACATTTCCACCAAACTTTTTGCGCTGAAGCTGGGGTGATATCGTATGGAGATAAATTGCCATTTCGAGTAGGATGCCATTCTTTAGCAAGATCAGGATTTAAGGTTGCCAAACAATTGGATTTCACCGTTATCCTATTTGAACAAATTAGACAGCCAGATCCATTGTTTCTCCATTCAACAGCACTCTCCCATTCATGGTCTTCTCCTTTGGGGCATTTCCACCAAACTTTTTTACACGATCCGGGAATAACATCTCTTGGAGTTAGTTTTCCATTTTTGATTGGATGCCATTCTTTAGCAAGCTCTGGATTTAATGTTGCTAAGCAATTCGAATGAACCACAACTTTGTTACTACATACGCCACAGCTATGCCCCTTGCTTCTGGTTTTAACAGCGCCTTGCCATTCATGATCATCACCTTTTGGACACTTCCACCAAACTATCTTATCGGAAAAGGGTGATACATCGTGTGGCAAAATCTTCCCATTTTTAGTTGGGTGCCACTCATTGACTAATTCAGGGGTATATAATGCAAAATTTGATTTATTCATAATAAGCTATCACATCCAAACTATAATCATTCAAATAAAAGCTCAATTGTCTCCTGCATTTCATCCTGGCTCGGTTTGGCATAGCGAAAAATTTCTTTAATGGATACGTTACCACTAAGTTCTTGGGCAAAGTGCACTCCATGTTTGTCCGTGACCTTCTTCAAAAAGGTATGCCTGAGCTTATGTGGGGTAAATTCAAACCGCTCGGCTTCCGGTAAAAACGCCAACGCTTGTTTTAGAACCCTTTGACAAATTCGGTACACATCAAGACTCTGCAAGCGCGTGCCATAGCGCGTAATAAATAACGGCTCGTCTTCGCCAGCATTTCGGGTTTTCAAATACTCATCTAAATATACCCTACTCTCTTGCGGCAATGGTATTTTTTGACTGATTCGTTTTGATTTATGGCGTAAAACGTCATGCAGCCCCTTCTGATG
>SCSO01000325.1 GCA_004297865.1 Legionella sp. | reverse complement strand
GAGAAGAATGTCATAAATTAAAAGGGTCTTGCGGAAATGTAGGTGCTAATCGTCTATATCAATTAGCAAGTCAACAAGAAGGTCTGGTTCTAGAAAAAAATTGGGAACGAGCTCGCGAATTGCAACAAGAATTAATTCAGAGTTTAGAGGAATTAAAAAAGTTCATTAATCACCCCAATAATTCTTAAGATTGTCCTTTCTCGTTGTGCCGACTCGCCACTTGTTTTAATTCCTGCTCATGCTGTTTTTTATCACGTTGTAATTGCAAGGCCATCGATTCCATACGCACACACAAGGCTTTGATAATCGCTTTAGCGAGCTCTATATTGCCTTGTATCAGTTCGTAGAGTGCAGGGCTGCTAATTTTTAACAGAAGACCATCAGACAATGCCGAAACGGAGGCCACTCGGCGAGTAAACGAGAGAGCGGCTAATTCCCCAAAAAAATCCCCTTCGCCTAATTCTTTAATGTGAATATTATTATCGTGCACGCGAAATCGACCGCTAACGATAATATACATATCACGAGCAATTTCGTCTTTTTGGACGACAATTTCTCCCATGCCCATCTCTTTTTCTTTCACGGTTGCTGCGATTTGTTTAAGAAAATCTTCGGAAAGGTCGGCAAACAGCGGGACTGATTTTAATAATTCTATTTTGTCATTAGTGCTCATGATGAAAATTGCTCTTAAAAAAATAATAGCCTTATTTCCTATACTAGCATTTTTTCATGGTAAATCTATGGTCGGTTTATTCTAAATCATCTAAACGCAAAGATTGTTTAATCTTCCAAAAATCCTGCCAAGGATCTGCTTTCAATTTTTTGAGACGTTGCGGTAGGGTTTTGATGGTGTAGGTATTGTCTTCAATGGAATCACTTAACTCATCCCAAAACAGCGGTGTAGAAACGGGTGCATGAATTCGTGCGCGAGTGGAATAGGCAGCAATGGCGGTTGCAGTCCGTTGATTACGCAAATAATCAACGTAGATTTTCCCTTTTCTTTTCGCCTTAGACATGTTGCTGGTGTACTCTTTGGGTTTTAATTTTTCTAGAAATTGTACGAACACTTGAGTGAATTGTTTCACCGCATCCCAATCGTATTCTGGTTTAATCGGTATGACCACATGCAAACCTTTACCCCCAGTACTTTTCACAAAAGATTGTAATTGATATTGCATTAAATGTTCACGCACCTCATAAGCAGCTGCTACCACCTGGGTCCAAGGCACATCAGGCCCTGGATCTAAATCGATGACAATCATGTCGGGTTTTTCTAAGTCTTGCTTTTGACTACCCCAAGGATGAATTTCTAAAACGCCCATTTGCACTAAGCTTAATAAGCCAAGGGTATCATCCAGATAAATGTATTGTTCTTCGGTATTATCAGTATTCTTGACCGCAATAGAATGCAAGGCTGGGTTGGTATTATCATTATAATGGCGTTGGTAAAAGCAATGGTTATACCCTTCAGGACAGCGCAACAAGGTCAAGGGACGCATGGATAAAAAAGGGAGGATGTGCTCACTGACTATTTCATAATAATCCCAGAGATCTTGTTTGGTGTACTGATCTTCGGGATAAAGAATTTTTTGCGGATTACTTAATACCAATTGCTGTTTATTGGTTGGCGATTTTTTCATTGTAGGCTTCACCTTTTCCAAAGGGGTTGTGGTTTCACGGATCACGTCTGTGGCTTTTTTATCTAATCTTAATCCTTTAAAACTAGGATGACGCAAATGGCCATCTTCAGTCCATTCAGTAAATTCAACCTCAACCACCAATGTGGGTTTAACCCATTGCGCATGGCGGTAATCTGCAGGAGTGGTATTAAAGGGATTTTTCGTTCTTTTATTAGCAATTAATTGGTCATAAATCTCGCTAAGAGACGCTTGATTAAAACCAGTGCCCACGTTACCGCTGTAAACCAGCTCATTTTTATCATTGTATACCCCTAGTAATAAAGAACCAAAATACTCACGATTACCTTTGGGGGCGGTATAACCACCGACTACAAATTCTTGGCGTTTGAGGCATTTTATTTTTAACCACTCTTTAGTGCGTTTAGAATAATAGAGACTATCGATTTTTTTTGCGATGACGCCTTCTAAACCTTCTTTGCAAGCAAATTGATATAAATCGTCTCCTTCAAGAAGATGATCGCTGAAGTGTAAAATAGGCATGTCCTTAGGGATAAGCGATTGGAGTACAGTTTTGCGATCGATTAAGGATAAGGATTTGAGATCGTATTGTTCGAAATAAAGTAAATCAAACACAAAATAAACAAAGGCGGCCGGCTCTTTGGCCTTAATGGAATTTTGTAATAATTGAAAATCAGAATGGCCTTGTTTATCTAGAACCACCACTTCACCATCGAGGATCAAATTGGTATACGGTAATTGGGCGATAGCCTGTGCTACGGAAGACAAGGCATCCGTCCAATCAATATTATTTCTCGATTTTAAACTAACTTTTTTCCCTTTTTTGAAAGCGAGAATACGGTAACCATCAAATTTCACTTCATAGAGCCAACCCGGATTGGTTGGTGGCTTATCCACTAGCGTGGCTAATTCAGGACTAAAATAAGGGGGATATGCGCTTTTCTTTAATCCTTCGGGTAAAAGCAGAGTAGGTTCATTCGCGCTATCACTACGCCATACTTTGTCGTAGTGTTGGGATAATTCTTTGATGTTTTTATGGGTTAAAACACTTTGAGTGAGATC
>SCSO01000324.1 GCA_004297865.1 Legionella sp. | reverse complement strand
AAAACATACCTGCAGCCGAAATAATGACTTGTAAAATACTTAATAAATGCGCTCTTTTTAGGGTATGAAAACTTAACCCCATAATTATCAGCAGCAAAAACACACAAAAACGTTGCATCAAGCACAAAGGGCATGGCTGTAATTTTACAAAATATTGTAAATATAAAGAAGTCAAAAGAACAATTACGGTGATCAGCGTGAGAAAAGAATGAATACGAACGTAATTAATTTTATTCATGATTTGGGCAACATATATTGAATAGCAATTTTAAGATCCTCATCACTACAATCCATACAAGTACCTTTTGCTGGCATTGCATTTAAACCATTTTTTGCTGAAGTGAGAAGCCCATCTAATTTTTTTGCTGACAACCGAGGCTGCCAATCTTCTTTATTTTCGAATTTAGGAGCACCTGCCAAACCATCACGATGACAGACTAAACAATATTGCTCATAAGTGGCCTTGCCAGGCACTTGCTTTTCAGCAACTTCTTCTGCTTGAGTCTGTTCTGTTGCCTTTTGTGTATCTGCAGCTTCCTCTTCAACATTGACTTGACCAATTGGTGCAATACGTTGTTGAATTTGTTGCTTATCAAAATCCATTTCCGCAGCCCAAAGGATGAATGAAGAAAACCATAGAAATAAGAAGATAAACAACCGCATTCGGATTAATCCTTAAGAACAATTTAAAAATGATACCCGCAAGTTTCATTTATTTCTAGTCTGCAGAACTTATTGTGCTACACTTCGCGCTAGGAATAAAAAACTGGATTAGGGATGGTGGAACAACAAGTTTATCAAGAATGCGACAAATCCAAGTATCTGCAGACTTTAAAATACTATCCAGAATTCCTCCACAAATCTTTAGAGTATTATTTTGAAGAACGTGTGAAGCGTTCTTGGAAAGGCGGACACATCCTTAAAGGACGGACACCTTTATCTCATTCACTAAATTTTGCAAGTAATGATTATTTACATATCAGCAAACACCCACAGTTAATCAATGCCCAGATCAAAGCGATGCAGGAATTTGGCAATGGGCAAATGCAATCAGCTGTTTTCTTAAGTGACTTGAGTGAATTATTAAATCAATGCGAACAACAATTCGCAAACTTCATCCAATCCCCTGCCTCCCTCCTCACTCAATCGGGTTGGGCCGCTAATTTAGGCGTAATCCAGGCCTTAGCTGGGCGAAATGTACCCGTCTATTTGGATTTTTATACGCATATGTCCTTTTGGACAGGAGTCAAAGCAGCAGGGGCTCGCCCCATACCCTTCTTACATAATTCTCCAGACTCATTAAGAAAGCGATTAGAGCACCATGGACCCGGTCTTATTGCGGTAGACTCCGTCTATAGCACCACAGGAACCATCAGCCCTTTAAAGGAATACATTGATCTGGCAAAACAATATCAATGTTTACTGATTGTCGATGAATCACATTCCTTAGGTACTCATGGTCCTATGGGTCGTGGTTTAGTAGCGGAACTGGGCTTAACTGATCAAGTCGATTTAATCACGGCAAGTTTAGCCAAAGCGTTTAGTGGGCGCGGAGGTTTAGTAACAGGTTCAGCCGTATTGATTGAATACCTGCGCTACACTTCCTTACCAGCTATTTTTAGTTCGGCTTTGGGTCCCCATGATCTAGTAGGATTTAAGGCCTCATTAGAAATTATTCAAAATGAACATTGGCGTAGAGAAGCATTACATGTACAAGCACATTATTTACGTGAAGCGCTTAACGATCTGGGCATAAATATCGGGCAGAGTAATTCGCAAATCATCCCCTTATGCACGGGAACGGAAGCGAATACCTTATGGTTAAGAGATGAATTAGAAAAAGAAGAAATTTTTGGCGCCGTATTTTGTTCGCCAGCAACGCCAAAAAACAAAGCTCTAATTCGACTGTCAATCAATGCACATCATGAACAAGACAGTCTCAATAAGCTCATTCATTGTTTGGGTCGTCTAGCGCAACAAAACCCCGGTATGCCTTTGTTTAATCGTATGACTAAGACTCTATACTAGCAGTATTTCTTCTACATCCAATTCTTCTAGATAATTATGATAAGACAAAATCTTTTCGAAAAGCACATCAAATAAAACTGCACCTTGCACAAAGGCGTAATAATAAATTTCATCAGATACATATTTTTGCGCGGGAACTAAACATTTCTCCCATTCATTTTTTTGTGGAGTAACTCCATTGGACTCCCAAAAACACGGAATTTTATCACCATTTAATAATTGATCTAATACTTCTTCACTGGCTCCATTATCCAAAGCCAAATCATAATGTAACCGTAAATCTGTTTGTTTTTTGACAATTAAAAAACTGATTTTCGCATCATCATTCATCATTAAAAAACTACCCGAATGATCGGCAAGATAGAATTCGACAATGCCTTTCTTTTTACATAACTCCCAAAAAAACGCAGCAAATTTTTTATCATGTAAACAACTAGGCGAGGTTACGGATAACATTCTAACTACAATGTCGGACATACTTTGGAAATATTGTATTTGTAAATCATGGATACTTTTGATGATTAAGCTAGCAACCTCAGGATCACTTTTTTTGATATAACGATGAATCAATCCTTCGTTAAATGCTTTAATGGCTAAATGTTCATCAGCATGACCAGTTAAAAGAATTTTTTTGATATTGGTGTCTTCAATACGTC
>SCSO01000323.1 GCA_004297865.1 Legionella sp. | reverse complement strand
ATAAAATTGCATTGCAATTTTATAATGCCCTGCGCGCAACAAACCATAAGAGGCTATGGTCGAAATCAAGAGTGCTGCTCCTATGGTTTTTTTTGAGGAGGAGGATTCGTTCTTTTCTTGCAAAATAAATCTCAAAAATTAAAATATTAAGCATTATAGCAACACTTTCATAGTATGCCAAAAATAGCACATTTTAAATTATTTTAATTCACAATCCTCCCCTGAAGGATGAAGCAAATTCGTTGGCTCATGCCCCAACCTTGCAAAATTGGGTGCGTAGACAAAAATGAATCATTTAGATAGTATTTCAAGATATAGATAGAGAACCCACGGAAAAACCTTTATGAAAAAGAGCCTTCTTTTTTTACTTGTCCTAACTTCCAGTATAGCTTTAGCCAAATCCCCACTGTACCCTCAAGAAAGCGTCATGCAATTTGCCGGCGCGCAAACTTTGACTTATTTTCAAAAAGGAAAAAAAGAAAAGCCTCTTGTTATTTTTATACCCGGCGACTCACACCTCGCCCGCATAGGCTATGGCTATCCACAAGGGAATAAAAAGGATTTCTTAGCCTATTGGATGCATGAACGCGGTTTTTCTTTCTTAGGTTTATCCTATCCCCTAGACAATCCCGTCTATAACAATAAATACCCTAACTTCACCATCAGCCAATGGGGTGAGCAAATCGCGGAAACCGCTGAGTATTTTATTAAACAACATGGCTTGTCTAAAAAGATTGTGGTGCTGGGTTGGAGCATGGGCGGCTCTGTAGAACAACGCGTTTATGAAGCAGCGAAAAAACGAGGTTTAGAAATGGAAGCATTTATCGGTTTAGCGGCAGTTCCGCCCTTACCTTTTGTCATGCAATCCGGTCCTTTCGATACCAATATCATCACCAAAGATAAACTAGCTGACCGTAAAAAATTATATCCTTGGTGTATTGAGCAACTGGAATTACAAAATCACCTCAATAACCATACTATTATTCCTGCAGAGCTTTATAAAGCAGAATTCATAGGCGATATACCCGCAGGTATTTCTGCTGAAGGCTATTACTTAAAAGATAATCAGTTCATTCATAGCAATGAAATGACCTACGAAGACAGTGGCGTATTTAACTTTGGCAAAACCCCGTGGATAGCATTAATCGTCGATGACGCTAAAGAAGACGCCAAAATTTCGCTCATTGATCCTTATAGTTGGGATTACTTACGTGCAGAAATGATTTATAAACGCTATCTTAAACCTGGTATTAATCCTGACCGCTGGAAAAGCATTCAAGATATAGTGAGAAAAATCCCAGTGCAATTACTCACTAAAGTTCATGGCACTCATTTTTTCTTTGTTGGTGAACAAGGAGCAAAAGCTACAGCAGCTCATATCGAAAGCTTATTAAAACGCGTTAATTATTTTAAAGACTTATTAAAGCGTCAAAAAGCGCCAGTCAAAGACCATGCACTAGCCAAACTAGAGTCTGGAGTGGTGGAATCAGTTTGAGTGCTATGAAAATTGGCATAACTCACTGCGTTAGATAAGATACCAGGGAAGTCTCTTTCAATTTCCCTACCTGATTCTCGTTTAGCCTCCAGACGATTTGCGCAAGTTTTTATATAAGTAATGCAAACCGTTTGATCAGGTTTCGTGCTCAAAGTCCAATCGGATCCAAGACGATTATTCAGATAATATTCACCAAAGCGATAAATAAAATCCGCCATTCCTTCTTGAGTTTTAAAATGGAACGTGTAGCTAGGGTATTGATCTTCTGCAAATCGAAAAGAACGATTGGCAATGCCTTGTTTAGGTGATACAGCCCTTAATTGCACGGATTCAGTTGG
>SCSO01000322.1 GCA_004297865.1 Legionella sp. | reverse complement strand
TGAACATGCAGTAATGCACCTTCTTTATGCACGCTTCTTCCATAAGTTAATGCGTGATGAAGGATTATTGAATTCCGACGAACCTTTCACCGCTTTATTAACTCAAGGCATGGTGCTTAAAGACGGACAGAAGATGTCTAAGTCCGTAGGTAATGTCGTTGATCCTAATCATCTCATTGATACTTACGGTGCAGACACCGCACGATTATTCGTTATGTTTGCAGCGCCACCCGAGCAATCTTTGGAATGGTCGGATACTGCTGTTGAAGGAGCGCATCGTTTCCTAAAACGCTTATGGACTTATGCACATCAACATGAAAGCATGCTCATTGAAATCAATGACAGTATCGTTGGCGGCAATTCTAATATCGATTGGCAGCAAGCTGACAATCGCTTGAAAAAAGCCCGCCATTCCGTTCATCATATTTTGGCACAAGCTACTCATGATTATGAAAGAAATCAATTCAATACCGTAGTTTCTAGTTGCATGAAATTGTTTAATGAAATATCTGCATATTCAATTGAAACCGAAAATGACAAATTTTTCATCAATGAAAGTCTAAGTATTCTTTTACGTTTATTAGCTCCTATCACTCCTCATATAACGCATCACTTATGGCAACATTTGAGTTTTGAAAAAGCAATCATTGACGCTCCTTGGCCCAAAGTCGATAAAAGTGCTTTGAAAACCGAGGAAATCGATTATATAGTCCAGGTTAATGGCAAACTGCGCGCCCAGTTTACCGCTGATGTAGAAACGTCAGAGGACGAGTTAATCTTAATGGCCAAAGAGCAAGTGCAAGAATTCTTAAAAGGCTTAACCATCAAAAAAGCCATTGTCGTCAACCATCGGCAATTAATCAATTTGGTTGCAGGTTAATGAGAAGATCATTTGCCCTGCTCATGCTGCTATTGGGTTTAACCGCCTGTGGTTTTCATTTGCGCGGCATGGTGGACATTCCCGTTTGGCTCAACAATGTCGCGATCATCGATAAAGAAGGAAATAACCGGGATCTAGTGCTTTTGTTAAAAACGCAACTGAAAGGTTATAAAGTTAAAGTACAAACTGATCCCGCTCGTGCCCAATATTGGCTGCTTATTAATCGCTCCAGCTTTCAACAACAAATTGTCAGCATTGGGGCGAGTACTAACCCACGCCAGTATCAGTTAATTCTTACTGTGGAATTTATGTTGCAGGAAAGAAAAGGAAAGATCGTCAAAGAGCCTAAGATTGTTTCAGCTACACGCCAATTAACGATCAATAACGATCTCATTCTAGGCTCTAATGAAGAAGCAGCCTTATTGCTTAAAGAAATGCGTCAAGATGCTGTAGTGCAAATCATCAATCGCTTAACTCGTAAATAAGCATTTTAAAATCTTACAGTAGCGATTAATGCTTGTGCAGTGATATTTCCTGTAGATAAATTATTGAGAATTTGATCTGTTCTGGGTCTTAATGATCCCTTACCTAAATTATAAAATCGATAACCTACTTCAAAAGGTACTTTGCCAAAAAAATTATTTATTTGTAGGCCTACACCCACCATTTCACTCAGTTGCGTTAGAGATCGACCATTAAAGGCATTATTAGGTAGAGTCATGTCATTTAAAGCATGTTCTTTATAAGCATGAATATTCATAAAATTTGGGCCAATTCCTGCGTCCACGGTAAAATCGATTTTTTCACATGGCGATTTCACCAAGGCTTTGGCCATAGCATACACTGGAAAATGCGTGACTTGATAAGAATATGCCAAGTTAGTAAACATCAATTCTTGCTGTATAAAACCGGTAACGCGTGTCTGATCCAAATAGAACAGATTAATTCCATACTCGATGGACACGCGGGCGCGCTCAGGGCCACTAAGTAAGTAACCTGCACCTACCAGCGCATTAGTATCATGACGATCTCTTGCAATAAAACGATCGCCCAATAAACCAGCCAACGCAACGTCCTGAGTTTGCCCAGCCGCAGCTCTATACATACCTAATTCAAATAAAGGATGGCCTGCTTTCACACCAAAGGCTTGCACCTGCATTGACATTAAAATGCCAGCTGTTAGCGAAAGAGTGCATATCCTGTGACACATTATGAATTCCTCATTTAACGACCCTATTACCTAAAGCACGTGACAACGTTTTCTAAAGGAGTTTTATGAGAAAAAGTGTCCTCGGAAGCGTCCTCATCAAGACCATGGTCCTCTGAATTAAACAGGCGGTTTCTATTCTTAACTGATCCCATCGCTTCTGACGCATCATTTTGATCATGTTGGTTATTATTTTGGTCTTCCAGCTCTTCTTGGTGCAACTTTTCTTGTTGCTGCACAAAGGCTTCAAGATCATCATAGACCACAACGCTAGTCGTATTGGAAAGCTCGCTTCTTAGAATCGGATTATCACCTCCCAGACAATACAAAGCAGTGGGATTATTTGCATTTCTAAAAAAGGCCTGCAAGGCGAGACGATCATAAGTGATTCCATTTGAAGCAGTGACCGGATCATTAATAATACTGTCGCTAATTGGACAAATTAAATGCTCAGGAACAATAATTGCTTTATTTAAAGCAGCTAAACGCTCTTGGAAATTTTTCTTAGGATTTTGCTCGTTGAGTTTGGTCCGTATTAAAGCAGCAATCTCTTTTTGCCCAGAAAGTTCGGCTAATTGTTCTACAGAGTATAAACCGCTAGGAACCAAAGTGCGGTATTTAGGGTCAATTTTAGAATGGTTTTTCGATGTCGTGTTTAATTCGGACAAGCAATATAGTCCATAAGGTAAGTACAAACGTTTTTTTAGATCGATTCTAGGATCATTAATTAATTCCTTTGTGCAACGCGTATTCCCATTAATTATCGCCAACATTAATGCAGAGCAACCATAATTATTACTGGCATTAATCTCAATTTGGGATGATTCTAACAAGACTCGTAATGCATCGATGTGATCATATTTTGCTGCAATCATGAGTGCAGAAATACCGAAACCATCTGTTAAATTGACTTCGATCTTCCGATGTTCTAGTAAGGCTCGAACCACTTCTGTATGCCCGTACATTGCAGCCAAGCTCAAAGGTGAGCGTCCATTCGAATCTGTCGCATTGACACGGATATCTTTTATATCGAGTAAGGCTTGTACAATATAGAGATGCCCCATTTCCGCAGCCAGACTCAAAGCGGTCATCCCATGTCTATAATTGTATCTAAACATCGAAACATTCGAAGGGATCTGAACGTAATGATAATCTTGATGGTCGTAAGTAATTGAATTTTGGTCGTGATAATAATTAAATCCACTATAGTAGGTATTTTTGTACCATAACCCCTTTAGCCCGCGTAAGCTGAAACGCTCACGGGAATTTATACCAAAATTAGGACTATATTTCACTGCCGTATTAACTGCATATCTTCCAGAACTTGAGCTTAAAAATTGCTTAACTGTACTCATATCTCCATTTAAGGCAGCCAGCAGAAAATCCCTTTTCGTAATCATAAATCACCTACCAGAGTAACAATCCGTTATATATCAACGGTAGTTTTAATATGAAATTTAAGGCTACTATAAAAGTTTCATGATGTCGAAAGATATTTGTTCAGAAAAAACATTAAATTCCCTTGACTTTCCCCCCCGAAAAAGACAAAATTTCGCGTCTTGTGGCTATGTAGCTCAGCTGGTTAGAGCGCGGCACTCATAATGCTGAGGTCGGTGGTTCGAGTCCACCCATAGCCACCATCCCCGCCTTCAAAAAAAAAACCATTTAGTATCCAAAAAGGCTATTGTATCTGCATTTTTTTAGTTATTATGTAAGAACCTATGACTATACGGTAACTAAATGCGCGCACTAGCAATTATAATAATCGCCTTTATAGGGGCATCATTAAGTTATGCTAATGACGTCAATATTTCTACTGTTATGAATAATGGGGAAACGGTTTTTTTCCTCCAAGCAGGGGCTTATAATCTAGAAAAAGATGCTAAGCAACGCCAAAAGGAATTAACCGGTTTAGTTAAAGAACCCATCGAAATTAAAAATCTAGCCGATAAACATCTGTACCTTGTTCAAATAGGCCCAGTCAATGACTACCCTACTGCACGTGCTTTAAAGGACAAATTATCAGGCAAGAATAAACAAACTAATTCCACGTTTATTAATCATCAAGATCAAAACGACGCACAACCTATTAATAACAATTCAACTACTAATCCTCAACCTATTGCTAGCAACTCTGATTCGCAATCGGAGCCAGCAGAAAGCAAATTGTGGAATCTACGCAATGCTGACATACGTGCGGTGATTACTGAGGTATCTAGAGTTACCGGCAAGAATTTTGTGATCGATCCGCGAGTTCAAGGTAAAGTATCTATAGTGTCTACTTCACCTATGTCGAATGATGAACTCTATCAAGTCTTTTTATCCGTATTACAGGTTTCCGGTTACGCTGCTATTCCTTCTGGTGAAGTAATCAAAATTATTCCAAATATTGATGCAAAAACTTTATCCCCAGACCTACAACATCAATTTGGTCCTCCACCAAGTGGCGACGAGATGATGGTCGCAGTAGTGCCCGTCACTTATGTACCCGCAGAACAATTAGTACCTGTATTACGTCCACTCATGCCGCAATGGAGTAGCGTATCTGCCTACGCGCCATCGAATATGATTATTCTCTCTGGACGTGCTAACAATATTAAAAACTTAGCCAATATCATTAAACAAGTCGATAGTTCTTCAGCTAACGACGTCGATATGGTGCATTTAAAACATGCTTTAGCAATGGACATTGTTAATACCCTAAAAGACATCGTTAAGACTCAGCCTAACTCTGGTAATCGTTCGCAAATAAATGTAGCAGCTGATGATCGTAGTAATGCTATTTTAGTTAGCGGAAGTAAGACCGATAGAATACGTTTGCGCATGCTAATTTTAAAATTAGACCGCGGCAGCTCTACAGGCAATAACAGCAATACAGAAGTCGTGTATTTGCATTATTTACGAGCAGAAGATTTAGTGCCTATTCTTGCAGGCATCGCTTCTGCTAATTTCAGCGGTAACGTGGGGACTACCATTGGTACCATTACCCGTCCTGAATTAGATAGTACCAATCCGGCTTCTAACTTAGCCAATAATAGTGGCAGTGGTGGTCAGGGATATAGTACCGGTTCTTCTGGGGTTTCTTTGGCATCTGGCTCCAGTGCTTCCTCTTCTCCTTCAGGAAACTCTTCGGCAGCGACTGGCAATACGACTTCAGCGACAACTCAGAATGAAGGGACCACAAAACCAAACGTACAAATTATCGCAGAGCCCAATACCAACTCCATCATTCTTAATGCGCCGCGATCCATCATCAATATTCTTAAAAACGTGATTGAACAATTGGATATTAAGCCTGCGCAATTGTTAATCGAAGCCTTGGTAGCTGAGGTGGATCAAACAGATATTAACAATTTGGGTATTGAATGGGGTTCGAATCAGCAAACAGGATTGAACAATAATTTCAGAGCTGGATTTGCTATTTTAAATACCAATTCTAAAGTGTCTGACTTACAAGCCCAAATTTATGCTTTAGCACGACAACAAAAAGCGAATATACTTTCTACACCTTCAGTAATAGTACTGGATAACCGTCAAGCTAAAATTTTAGTAGGTAAACAGGTATCTATTGCGTCGACTAGCTATCCTAATAACGCCGGTGGTACGACCACAGCCAGTCCTTTTACTACCTTTGATCGAGTCAACGTGGCCTTACATCTCTATGTCAGACCACAAATCACTCGTGGTAACGGCATACAATTACAAATCGACCAAGGAAATGACACTTTGGATCCATCCACTACCATTGCCACCAATGGTAACCCTACTTTCAAAATTAGCAGTATTGTAACTTCTGTACATGTTGATAGTGGTAACGTGGTCATTTTGGGTGGTTTAATTCAAGACACCTTAGGTAATGATAATACTCGCCTACCTATTTTAGGTGGCATACCTGGCGTGGGTCGTTTTTTCCAACATAACATTCGTAATCGTGACAAACGAGTACTTATGGTCTTTATTAAGCCGATTATTTTACGTAATGAACATGAAAGTATCATGGTCAGCAACAGAAAATACGATGACGTTCGTCAATACGAGTTGGCCTGGTTACGTTCTCAAGAAATCTTTAGTGAAGACAATATGAAGACCGCGTTACCTCCTTATAAAAACGCGCCTTTACCAAAACCCTTTAGTAGGCCCCCTGAAGCTTTACCGAAGCCTAAATTGTTTCATTTCAAAAAATCAGTTGAAGTGACTAAATAAATATGGAAAACGGCGAAAAGATAGTAAAACTTCCATACAGCTTTGCAAAAACCTATGGGATAGTGGTGGGTGAAGTTAATGATAATCAGGCGATTATCTATCATCTACCTAATACCCCATTGCAAGCTTTTGCTGAAGTAAAACGTATAGTGCAAGCCGAATTGGTTTTAAATCCAGTCGATGAATCAACCTTTCAACAACATCTTACCAATAGTTATCAATCTAAGTCCTCGATATTAGATGCTACTGAGGGTATGGAAGATGAAATAGATCTCTCTTTATTAGCTAGTCAATTACCGATGAGTGAAGATCTTTTAGAAAACCAGGACGATGCGCCAATCATCCGCTTGTTAAATGCTTTATTCACTACTGCAATTAAACAAAAAGCTTCCGATATTCATATTGAAACCTATGAAAATCGAGTAATTGTCCGTAATCGGATCGATGGTATTTTACAAGAAGTGTTAGAGATTCAACGCGCCATTGCTCCTTTGGTGATTTCCCGTGTAAAGGTGATGGCAAAATTAGATATCGCAGAAAAGCGCATTCCTCAGGACGGTCGTATTTCTTTGCATATTGGCGGACACAATATCGACGTGCGTGTCTCTACCCTGCCCTCCAATCATGGAGAGCGCGTAGTATTAAGGATTTTAGATAAACAAGCCGCGCAATTGGATTTAAACTTATTAGGCATGCCACCCGCGATATTAAAAACCATGCGTAAATTAATTGCGGAGCCTCATGGCATTATTCTAGTCACTGGTCCTACCGGCTCCGGGAAAACCACTTCGTTGTATGGGATGTTAACTGAACTGAATCAAGTCAGTCGTAATATTTTGACTATTGAGGATCCTATTGAATACGATTTAGTAGGGGTTGGGCAAACGCAAGTTAATACTAAAGTACAAATGAGTTTTGCCAAGGGATTACGCGCTATTTTGCGTCAAGACCCCGATGTAGTCATGATTGGAGAGATTCGCGATTTTGAAACAGCAGAAATTGCA
>SCSO01000321.1 GCA_004297865.1 Legionella sp. | reverse complement strand
ACTTTACTGGGTATTATGATATTTCGCCTTTATTGGCGCTGGTGGAATCCTAAACCTGAATTACCTGAGACAATTCCTCTTTGGCAGCGCAAAGCGGCAAACCTAAGTCATTATATGATTTATCTTGCATTTATTATCATGATTGCATCTGGATGGGCTAAATCGACTTCGTCTGGCTACATCCCCAATTTTTATGGACTATTTAACCTACCCATGCCTTTTATCCCGCTTAGCAACACCATCAACGATCTGGCTAAAGCAGTGCATAACACCACCGTATGGGTAATCATTGCTTTACTTGGCTTACATATTTTAGCAGCTCTTTACCATCATTTTGTCCGTAAAGACAACGTATTCAAGCGCATGCTGCCAACAAAGGCCACTGTAGCCCGTATTAGCGAAGCGTAATACGGGAATTATCAAATCACCACTATGAGTTCGTTTTGTTACTCTTGGTGCGTATCGCAATACAGCATAGTACTTCCGATGACTGCAGCAGGCAGCGTCAGTACATTAAAGAATGGAATGAAACTGGCTAAGTTGATGGATGCTCCAAAACCTAAAGAACGCATGGTATTGATTTTGATTTCCTGTTTCATCTGTTCAAAGCCGACTAAATTATTATCCATAGGCACATCTTGAAACTGCATACTTAACATCCAAGCAGTAAAAATAAACCAAATGACTGGAAAAATTGGTTGAATAAAGGGTACAAAAAATAAAACTCCCATTCCAAGAAAGCGAGGAATGAAATATCGTAGAAATTTCCCTTGGCGTTTTAGCGACCTCACGGCCATAGTACTAAAAGCCACAGAAGGAACTGCTCGACCATAAATTATTTTTTGCACTTTCTCCGCTAATAGGCCATTAAATGGTGCTGCAATGATGTTGAACATGACCGTAAACATAGCGAGAAATAAGAGCAGAAAGGTAATCACCAAAAAAACAATTATTAAGCTACTAAGAAAACTTAACCAAGAAGGTAGTTTGTCAATATAGTAATGGGCATAGGGGAGTAGGTAATGATAACTAAGATAAAACAAACTCGTGAATAATAGGAAATTGAATACAATGGGAATAATAATAAAACGTTTTAAGCCCGGTGTTGAGAGCTTTTTTAATCCTTGAAAGAAGTAGTTCATCCCTTTGAAGAAATTAATCATTAGAGTCCCTTAAAGCGTTTGCGATAAATAAATAATTATAGCAGGTGTTTGTCAGGGTTTTGTTAACATTTACAGGTATGCCTCCTTATTGTATATTCTGCAAAGATTTTCGATACTTATCGAATGATCTATAGGTCCCATAAAAGTTGACTTAGGGGCGTATTTCTTTATCTACATTCAAGAGGTTTTACTATGAAATTAATTAGAATAATGCTCCTGGGTTTACTATGTTCCTTTACTTTATTTAATCAAGCTATCGCTGCTAAAGTGGACAGTGATTATAATTTCCAACAAGAGCGTATGCAGCTTACGCCTGATTCAGTTATAGCGATATCCTCTTTTGATACTGAGGATCATGTTACTGCTTATAGCTATAATGGAACACGTCTATGGAATGCTCCATTTCACGCTAAAATATTATCATGGCAAATTGCTGGTGATTATGTGTTTATTTTTTCTAAAGACCGTAGTGGAACAAAAACATACATTACCTGTATTAGCAGACATAGTGGCGCGTTAATCTGGCAAAAACCTTAAATTAGGTTGCGTCATTTAATGAGGCAATGATTCAATTATTTTCTGGGTAATAATTTTACATCCTTATAGCTAAAATGTTACCCAGGTTCTTTATCGAATCTTCGACTTAGCGTAGTTTTGGAGAGTTATTCTCTGCTTTATCGAGTTTTTCTTTTTCTTTAGTCTTATGAGGTAACATTTCTTTGAATTCCTTGAGTGCATTTTTTATACTTTTAAATGTCTCAATAGCTTTAGTTTGAAAGTTTTTCGATGTTTTTTTGCCTTCATCTGGCTTTTCATCTTGAAGAGGGGATTTGCCTTTGGCTGCTTTTGCGGTGGATTCGTCCGCCATTGATCTTGTTTGAGGATTTGTTTTAAAAGCTGTTGCATATTCGGGAGATAGCGTCCCTAGCTTCTCTCTTACTTCTCCTATTTGATTTTCAATTTGTCGCTGTTCTTTGCGAAATTGATCGCGGTTAATTTCATGATCCACCGCGGCATCTGGAGCTTTGATAGAGTATGCTAACTTTATTTTAAACTCCTCTTCAGATACTTTCTCTTCAAGATCATTGACTTTATTTATAAGCACTTGCAATGATGTTTCAAGTTCTTTGATTTGAGTATTTTCTTTATACTGAACAGCAGCAACTAGTAATTCTCTATCTAAACTCAGTTCATCCAATTCAGCATCTATCACATCTATGCGAGCAGCTATTTCGCTTCGCATATATCTATGAGTTTCAGTATTTCGAGGAATATTCTTATGATCTGCAAGCAATTTCGCTTTTTCATCCTCAAGCTTTTTTACCTTAAGATCATGTTGCTCAAGTTCTGATAGGCCTTCAACTTTAGATTTGCTCATAATGTCAACCACTTGTCGTTTAGTATAATTATAGTTCAAATGGTAGCTATATCAACCAGCCATCTATTTGCTCAGAATTGACTTGGGCAAAATATATGGTGGTTGACAATAGGCGTTGGGAGCCAATTGTCAACACACTATATCGTATTGATAGAAATTTTAGATTAGAATCATATGGTTAATCCAGCATGGAATGAATTGCTGTGGTGGTAATGAAGATAGCGCACGTAAGAATTTTATCGTAGATTGTTAGTTCCAAACCTTGTCCACATTCACTACATACAAACTAGTATTGAACACGATATTTTTGTCATCGTTAGGACAATATCATAGGCAAACTATAATTCATGGAGTTTGTGATGGATGCTAAAATAGATAAAAGCTTATTGAAAGGAAAAAATATTGAAGCAAGTAGTTCAAGCGATGGAATTGTCACCGTTAAAACTGATGCATTCATCGAGGCGGTTTATAAGGTTAATCCAAATCAAAAAGTCACGTTTAAGAAGTTTACTCCTTTTATTAATGGTCAGCCTTTAGATGACACGAATTCAGAACTAATAAGCATAACTCAGCTTCCAAAACCTGCAACGCCAGATCTTTCAGGCTGCTCTCAACATGTTATAGATTTTATTAATAAAATGCGTGAAAATGATCCCCGCATTGAAGTGAGAATGGCGAGCGATACAACTAAATCGAGTAGTAATACCAGCATACCAATCACTAACTTAGAGAGAGTAATTAGTCGATCCAGTCGAGATGTTTTTTTTGGTGAAGCCGATCAAGAAAACCCTGATTCGGAATTAAGAGCCCCATCACCTTTTGATTAGTGTTAGATCATGTTTGTGACCAGTAATCATTGAGGATTTGAGTAAAAGCGCAT
>SCSO01000320.1 GCA_004297865.1 Legionella sp. | reverse complement strand
TCGGCTACGACGATTGGATATGAATTATCTATTGAGTATTGAACTATTTGTAATAAATTGGGAATAGTATAAACTCTTCCCCAGTTTGCTGAAGCGGCAAGAGCATCTTCCTCTGTACAAATATAATTATAACCTCTCTCTTTCATAAAATATGCAAATTTCTCTGCAAAACATGTCCCTATGGATGCAACAGGTGTGACAGAATTTAGATCCATATCAGCGAGCTTTTCTTTTGTAGCAGCTTTTAATACAGCAAAAAAATTACCTCCTCGCGGGTAAACCTGAGTAGGACCAATACCATATTGAGGTATCCCTTTTTGCTTATAGGGTAAACATCTCTTAAAAGACTCTCTCAAGTCTTTTATAGTTCGTCGCAGCAAACGAGGGACCATTGCACGAATAGTTCGTATAAAAATGTGGTTACTTGACATTATGAAACTCCCATTTTTTTTACCCATCGATTGAAATGATATCGAAGCATTGAACGTGCATAATGACTATTTTTAATCTTCAAATAGTCAAAAAAACTGTCTAATTTAAAGGTAGTACCATGTTTAAACCAGGTAGAATCAAAATCTAAACTCATTTCTTTGTAGGGTTGGTAAGACTCACTGTAATAATCCACATAAACAGTTCTGCGCTTCTCTTTTGTATCTTGTTTGATTCTCTCCACACCATGGAAACTATATGGTGTATGCAAAAAAATCACAGCTCTATTTGGCTTATATTCAATTCGAGAGACGGCTTTTTCTCCTTTTGCATCGTAAAATAATGTTGCCCCACCAGCCTGATTTTCCCAACTATCTGAAAGATAAAGTATTGTATTTAATACATGCGGGATTCCTTTTAGTGGCTCATGTGAGTGATCAACATGAGGACCTAATATTCCACCTGGGTCCATAACATGATAGTTTGCTAGCCTGGTATTTCCATTGGGCGTTGCAATTAGGGAATTGATCCCTGTTAGGCCCCGCATGCTCTTAACCCAAGTCTCTGAATTAAGGGAATCCACAATTTTTGTTACTGCGTCGGGCAAATTTGAATTTAGACTAATCCATTTTTTTTCTTCCACAGCAGAGTTAAATCGCTTACCTGCAGTAGAGTCTGTTATTTGTTCAAAAATATTTTTTAGATTTAAAAAAAAATTTTTCTCTAAAAAATTATCTAATACCAAATGAGGGAACGGACGAGCATTAAAAAAGAACTCGCTTCTATCTTCAAGGCTTAGATACTCTGTATTGATAATATCCATCTATCTTCTCATCCAAATTAAATTACAAATCCCTATCAACCTAAAACCTGCTGCAATAAAATTCTTTGCTCCGCATTCTGTTGTATATAATCTAACACAATGTCAACTTCATCTGCTTGATTTACCGAAGGCAAACTGGGACTCACAGAGACGGACTGTAAATTAAATCCATTCTCAATGATCCGCATTTGCTCAATAAACTCTGCGTGTTCGACTGCTCCCACGGGTAACTCTGTCAATTGCAATAAAAAATCTTTTCGGTAAGCAATGATCCCGAGAATCTTTCTAACAAATGATTTCTGGATGGCAAAATCACTGAAGCAAGGTGTTCGCCGAAAACAACACACGATACGACCGGAGGCTGCGACAATACACTTCACAAAAGAGTGGCGATCTAATTCCTCTTCATACTCAATAGGCCCCGTCGCATTCCAAGCATCACCTTTGGGGTTATCTTTAATTGCTTGCACAAATACATCCACATGAGAGGGCAACAACAGAGGCTCATCACCTTGCAATAACACGACATGAGTACAATCAATTTCTTTTATCGCTTCAGCCACCCGACTAGTACCATTAGTGTGAGTATTTGAAGTCATAATCACTTTGCCACCAAACTCTTGGACAACATTGGCCACTTCTTCGTCACAGGTTGCCACATAGACGTCCGATATTAAATCGGAAAGTAATGCGCGTCTACGAACATGCTCAATCATTGGTAAGCCGTGAAAAGGAAACAAGATCTTTCGCGGAAATCTAACCGACGCGAGGTGTGCTGGAATTATTGCTAATATTTTCATTTTTACTACGCCATTAATATAGTGTTTCATCATGAACTATGAGAACTTATCCTCAAATATTATTGAGGAAAAACACCACAGTCTACATTAATACATTGCCCTGTTACTGCGGAAGATCCCTCAGAAGCCAGAAACAAACACATCGCGGCCACTTCATTCCCAGAAGGAAGTCGCTTCAAGGCAGCATTATCCGCCGCAAACTTCGCAATAAAATGATCCGGCTCACCATTGGCTGGAGCATAAGAACTCATTAATGCATCTATTAATCCCGGTGTAGGAATTAATACAGGACAAATAGCATTAACACGAATTCCGCGCGGACCAACCTCTTTCGCCAATGATTGCGTCAAGCCATTCATACCAAATTTAGAAGCGCAGTACGCAGTATTATTAGCGCTCCCACGCTTTCCTGCGATGCTAGAAATATTAATAATGCTACCGCCTTCTCTCATGGACTTAACTGCAGCTTTACATCCCCAAAAAGCGCCTTTTAGGTTCGTTCCAATAATCTGGTCAAAAAATTTCTCATCAACCTCACCAATTGGGCGCCACTCCGAGAATCCTGCGTTATTAATATACACATCCAGCTTACCAGTCTTTCTAATAGCTGCCTGCACTAACTCATCATGATCTAATTCATTATTAACATCACTGGATATAAAGGTTACACGACTATCAAATCGGTTTTCTAAGTCGTTTTGTTGCCGTGCCCCTACAATGACTTCATAGCCCGCTGCTGCAAAAGCTTCTGTGATGTAAAGACCAATACCACGGCTTCCCCCTGTAATAACTACGGTTTTTTGATTCACATTTGCCTCTTAATAGCTGTCAAATTACTTAATGATATTCTCATGTGCAATAAAAGATCTTTGCCTTAAATCGAGTTGGTTATAGGTCTCTAAATTTAGAGTAAAATGTGGTTTTGACCGCCTATAAAAAACATTTCTTGGAAAAAAAACAGCATAGCCTAAATCACGGAAGCCTTCAGTAGGAACCATAGCACGATGAAGGCCTCGTGTATCCTCAAGAATAATAGTACCTGCTCTGACAATGCTTGTAATTCGACTCTGGTGGCCAAATGGATAAACCCTGTCGATTTCCTCATCAGTATAATAAGGTCTGCCTTTAAAACGCATGTCATTGATAGACTCTGCAATATACTCATGAGGCCCATGATGCAGTTCACAGTCAGATAGAAAAATAAATGCCTTTACCAGATAATCCTTATGATTAGTATCCCGGTGCCAAAAATGATTCATTACTTTGTGATCCGCAGGGAAATTTCGTCGCAAATAAGCTTCAACCAGATAAGGCCTTAATCCCATATACGCTTCAACAATATTTAAAATGATCGGGTGAAGCCATATTTTATAAAACACATTATTGTTTGGAATATATGTTTTTAAAGTGGAAGGTCTAAACTCGGTGAGTACTTGCTGATAAGAAGACACTTCATTCTTTGTAAATGCAATCCCTTGCTCTAAATATTGCTGTGGGGTATAACGCAAATAATTATCTAATAAGATTTTATGTTTCCCAACATCAATCTTATTTTGAGCTAAGCAGGGTGTCTCAAAATTTAACTTTTCTTCTAGCTCTATTTTGTAAGATGCTCTAATTTGCTCTAGTACTGCTTCTGAAAAAATATCTGTCAGCATCACATAGCCAAATCTCTTTAGATGAGCTAAATGTCCCCTAAGGCTACTATCTAAATCTAACTCAGAATTCTTATGCCTACCCACATACATTATACGCTCTTTTACCCGCCTCATTAAGTGAGGTGGCCTTACTGACAATTCTTTTTGCATAAAAAGCAATCCTTATACGAAATCCCTTCCTGTCAAATGCTCATACAAGAAAAACCACCGTCAACAGCAACTTCGCTACCTGTAACAAAACTAGCAGCATCTGACGCCAACCACAAAACTGCACCAATTAATTCTCTAGGAACACCATAGCGTGCCATAGGTGTGTGTGACAAAATTGCGGCCTCTCGTTCTTGTGTAATAAAATTCTTGCGGTTCCATTCTGTTGGAAAAAAACCAGGCCTTAGTGCGTTCACACGAACTCCCTTAGTGCCCCATTCTCGACCCAAATTTTGCGTTAGATTTTTTATTCCTGCTTTAGCCACCGAGTAGGTAAATGCTTTAGACAAAGGCGGACCTGCCGAAGCAGAAGAAATATTGATTATAGACCCTTTACCTTGATCGACCATATAGCCACCAAAAACTTGGCAACCTAAAAAAGTACCAGTAAGTTGGGAGTCAATTATGGCATGCCACTCCTCAAGAGTTAACTCTAAAAAAGGTGTTGGACCATTAATCCCCGCGCCATTCACTAAGATATCAATCTGACCAAAGTTAGATAGAATGTTGTCTAAGGCATTAAGATGATCTTGTTTCTTAGAAACATCTATAGCAAGCGACATTACCTTATCAAAACCAGCTTCCCTTAATTCTGTTTCTACAGTCACTGCTTTTTCAATACGCAAATCAAGCACGGCTACACTACATCCTGCTTTAGCAAAACCTCGGGCCATCTCGCTGCATAAATAGCCACCTGCTCCTATCACTACAGCGACTTTATTTTCCAAATTAAATAACTCATTTAAATATAAACTCATAAACCCACTCTGTTTATTATTAACGCATCAAGCTCATCAACCCTTGCATTTGCTCTGCCCACTTCCATAATACAAATAAATCGGAACCTAGTATTGCGAAAGTATGTCCCAAATCAAATAAAGCCTGAACATTTTCAAGTGATGCATCCGCCACTTGAGTACCACAACTTTTTCCTGCACGCGCACAAGCTTCAATTACTTTGCGAGACGCTTCAATTACTAAAGGATGGGAAGTTTGGCCAGGCACTCCCAATGAACCAGAAATATCGTAAGGACCAATCATAACACCATCAATTTCATCAAAAGCCAGCAATTTCTCTATGTTTTCCACAGCTTGAATTGACTCTACTTGGATAAGAAATATTGATGTTTCGTTCCAGCTTTTTATGTAGCTATCAAAATCAAAACCGTAGGCTTGTGCACGATTCACACCATAAGTTCGGCGTCCGACAGGTGGATATTTCAGTAAACCAATTATCGCCTCAACTTCTTCTGTAGTGTTCACCATCTGTACCAATAAACCATCCGCCCCGGAATCTAACAAGGGTTTAAAGTAGTCGTTCGAGTGAGAAACTGGTCGCGGAAGACAAGGCACGCCTTCACTTTGACTTGCAGCTATGATCCGCTGTGCTTGCTCCAATGAGATAGTTGAGTGCTCCATATCAATGGCTATAAAATCGAAACCTGCTCGGGCAAAGGTTTCAGTAATTGAAGGATGAGCATAGGATACCCAACCAGCAAATAACCGTTCGCGTTGTCGTAATTTATTTTTTAAAGCAGTTCTGTTTTCCATTATGACATTCATCTTTTATTTTCCATTAAGTAAGGCTTCTACTGCAGGATGTAGGTGCAGCAAACCTTCGAGAATGCCTTGTTCATTTACAACGGGTAAGTCCCATATTTGTTTTTGGCCCATAATACTAATTGCGTCTACTAAAGTTTCAGTTGGACGTATTGTTACGGGTGAACGGATAGCATGATCGAGAGCATCATCAACCAAAAATGCAGAAAATGGCTTTTGAACTTTAAGCAACTTTCGTCTGAAATCACCATCTGTAAGAATCCCTAGTAGTTTATTGTCAGAATCAACAATACAAGCTATACCTAACCTAACTCTACCCATTTCTTCAAGAGCCTCTTTCAAAATAACCGTTTTTTCAATCAAGGGGATCCGATTAATCGGCATCATCACATCACGAACCAACATCATATTATTCATTTGGATGGACATTATCTTCTCCGTATTTTTCAAGTAATTCAAGCCGTGTTTCATGTACAGCTTTGGCTTGACCAAGAATATTTTCCAAGTATTTAATGTCTAATACAGTATTAGCATCAGACTTCGCATTAGCAGGATCATCATGGACTTCCATAAATAAAGCCTGGATACCACAAGCAACAGCGGCCCGCACTAAATAAGGAATAAACTCTCGTTGCCCTCCAGAAATATTACCCATTGAAGTTGGTAGTTGAATAGAGTGTGTCGCGTCAAAGCAAACTGGATAGCCTGTTGCTGCCATAATTGGAAGGCAAGTCATATCATTAACTAACATGTTATAGCCAAAAAACGAACCACGATCAGCCAGTAAAATTTGATGATTGCCATTGGCTTCTATCTTTCTAACTGAATTTTTCATATTCCAAGGACTCATAAACTGCCCTTTTTTAAGGTGGATGGGCCTATTCGTAAGTGCTGCGGCCTTCAAAATAGATGTTTGTCTGCAAAGGTAAGCGGGTATCTGTACCATATCGCATACTTCTCCAGTTGCTGGAGCCCACTCCGCTTCTGAAAAATCTGATACAACTGGGACACCATATACTTCCCGTACTTCAGCAAGGATTCGTAAACCCTCCTCAGGGCCAAGTCCATGAAAACTATCTGGTGATGAGCGACAATCCTTATCATAACAAGACTTATAAATCCACGAGATCCCTACACGACGACAGATCTCATCGATAGACTCTGCCATTTTGAATGCATGATCTCGGCTTTCAATTGCACACGGTCCTCCAATAAAAACTAAAGGCAAGCGCTCGCCAATGTTTACTGTTGCAATAGCACCATAGCCTACCCTAATTATTTTTTTTTCCATGAATCTCATCCGTTTGTATATAATTAGTCAGAAATTTTCAGTAGCCATAGGCATAGAATTTTCTGTGTTATATGACTTAATTTTTTTTGCCGGATTGCCTGCATAAAGGCTATTAGGCTCAATATTACTAATAACAATACTTCCAGCAGCTACTATTGAGCCACTACCAATTTTTACTCCTTTTAAAATAATACAATTCATTCCTATCCATACATCATTTTCAATTATTATCTCTGCAATTGGGGCTGCTTTAATCCAGCGCTCACTAGGAGGCCAAGCAACATGGCCATCGTGATCCATAATAATAGTATTGGGTCCTATCATTGTATTGTCCCCAATGGATACCTTATGTCGGGCTACAATAGTTGTGCCATTAAGTCCCACATGATCCCCTAGCTTTATTTGCCCATTGCCAATTACTGTCAAGTGACAGGGTGTAAATAAGGTAATAAAGGATCTTCTTCTAGCTGAAACAGCATGAAAATTTTTACCTATTATGATGGATCCAGGACCCTGAATAAGAAAGCGAATGTTCCCCCAAACCTTATAATAGGGTTGAATTTGCAGTCTTTTTCGATAAAGTGCTTTACTTATGCTAATCGTAAGTTTCCCTAGCAATAAAGCGTATCTTTCATAAATCAAATATTTAATATCCCTTTCAGGGAGCAATTTTTTTATCTTTTTAAAAGTCTTTATCATTTTGTAGCTACTGCCCGCAACCACCCAGCTGGTTTGCTTGACTCAATATGAGCTCTAAAAGGAGCCATAACTGCTCGCTCAATAGGATCTATTAACTCTTCCATTCCTTTCTGAATACGAGAAAACGGCCTAGTTATTCCTAAGGTAATTAATTTAGAGCGAAGAGCTATAAACTTGGTTAACAGTGTAGACGTTGCACGTAATCGGTTTAATGTGACTCCATGGTAGCTTATTTGAATATTGTTAAACCCTAATTGTTGAAGTAATAGGCGCATTGGCTCTTTATCAAAAAAT
>SCSO01000319.1 GCA_004297865.1 Legionella sp. | reverse complement strand
TAATTACAGGCCATTTTTGCTATATCTTCCACGCACTCAGGGTCAAGCCTTGTTTATAGTGATAGCAACCAAAAATGCAATTAAATATTAGATTTTTTCATAAACGCATCCATCGTAATCTTAAAGCATTCGCGATGACTGAAACAGCAAAAAGCAAGGCCTGACCCTCTAGGGCTGTGTATCGCTTAACCAACTCCTTTAAGACTCAACATTGCGACTTCATGTCGCACATGGATATTGCGCCCTTAGAAAATTCCTTTCTTCGGGGCAGCAACTACTTTAAAAAGGGTAAATGGAAAATTAAGCTAATCAGAGGAAAGAAGAATTTGAGAATAAAATATTGATAACCTTTTTTAATAAATAAATATTTTGAGAATTAACAACACTTTTGAATAAACTTTAAGATGCTCAAAAGAATGAAAGAGTATAAAATGGTTATATAACGCAATACCCCATCACCTCACAATTGCATAGGTCTAAGAATGAAAAGCTCCATATTGATTTATAAAGATGACAATAATGCTATTCGTACTGAAGTGCAATTAGAGAATGATACAGTATGGCTTACCCAAGCTCAAATGGTGGATTTATTTAAAAAAACCAAACAAAACATAAGCTTACATATAAATAATATATTTAAAGAAGGTGAGCTTGAGCCCGATCAAGTTGTCAAGGAATCCTTGACTACTGCCTTGGATGGTAAAAGTTATAAAACTAAATACTACAATTTAGATGTAATCATTTCAGTAGGTTATCGTGTTAAATCTAAGCAAGGAACTCAATTCCGTGTCTGGGCGAACAAAGTATTAAAGGAGTACTTGATACACGGTTATGCCCTTGACCGCGTGCGATTACAAAAACAGACTAAACAACTAAATCAATTAGAAAAAACGTTAAAACTATTTCAACAAATACAATCTAAAGAACTAGAGTCATCGGAAGCTACCGGTCTTTTATCTGTTTTAACAGACTACACACATTCATTCATCTTGCTAAATCAATTCGATACCGGGAATTTCCCTAAAAATCAACTTAAGACTCATATAACTCATATTATCGATCACTCCACTGCATTGAAAGGAATAGAAGACCTAAAAAAGCGCTTGATGTCAGAACAACAAGCAACTGAGCTATTCGGTCGACCAAAAGATAACAGCTTCGAAGGTTTACTAGGCAACGTCGTACAAAGTTTTGGCGGAGAGTACCTATACCCTAGTATTGAAGAGCAAGCAGCCCATTTACTTTATTTTATTATCAAGAACCATCCCTTTTCAGATGGAAACAAAAGAATTGGCGCATTTATGTTTGTATGGTTCTTGCAGCTAAACCAACATCATCTGAAAAGGAATGGAGATGCTAAAATTAATGACAACGCATTAGTAGCTATTGCTCTGCTTGTTGCTCAAAGTGATCCAGCTCAGAAGGATATTATGATACAGCTAATTATTAATTTAATTCGAGATGTAAATTAATCGATAATATGCCCATCTTCTCATATTAAGAGCCAATTAGTTTTTGTGATGTTTTTTTTCATTTCTTCTAAAACAGCATGAGAACGAGAATGGTCGTTTTTTAGAATTAAGACTTTATCTTTCGCTTTAATGTGAGAGGGTCAAGGCTTGACTATGAGGTCTTAAAAAACAGCATCTATTGATGGTTAATCATATTACCAAATCAATTAATCCTTTAAATTCAATAAATTAAATTTACAAAATCAGTTTTAGTGGCAAATTAGTGGCAATCACCCCAAGATAAAATACAAAATTGATATAGTTGTTGCGCTATACTTATACACATAAACCTAAATAGTAAGAACCTAATAAGGTTACACGGAGGTTGTATGTATTGCGTAAAAGCATTGTCGGGCATGGTTAAAAGAAAATTAATTTCAATGATTATGCTCTTCTTAGTTATTAGTAATGTTGTCGCGGCAGAAACATACACTGTTGATGCGGCTGCAAACGATGAGACATTTATTATAAATAATGAAAAATTTTCAGCCAAAACTTATTGTTTTAATATTAACGAAGGCGATGAAGTAATATTTATTGAGGGTAGTCCATTTGGTGCCTGTGTTTCTGCTGAATTCTTGAATTTAAAAACCAAGGAAAAATGTGCGGTTTGGTGTGATTGAAAATTTATTTCAGAACGAGACTTAGTTATGACTATTTTTGATGATGGGGATGTTATACGAGGAGTAGGCTTTGTAGCTGTATATAGCGCCTATTTAGAAGATGAAATTGCCGAGCTTATTGAATTAACAACGAACATAACACCTTTAAGAAAAGGTATTCATCAACTCAGTTTGACTGATCAAGCAAAACATCTCAGTAAAGCACTAAAAAAACTATTCAAAGAAACACATCATTGGATTGGTAAAGAAGAGGAACAAACACAAACAGCGCATATTTTAAAAGTTGTTGGAAAAATTACACCCGAACGCAATCAAGCTATACATTCCCAACTAATTTCTAATCAAGCGGGCATTATCACTCAAAAAAACCGTCGATTAAATACTGAAGGTCAAATAAAAAGTTCTGATGTATATGATCTTGCCAATTATATTTTGGATTTAACATCCGAGGTTCGTCGTATACAGTTTACAATAGGCAGATTGGCTAAACATTTTATTA
>SCSO01000318.1 GCA_004297865.1 Legionella sp. | reverse complement strand
CATGTTCAACAGGTGGGCAGTTACACTGTTTATTTTGAATCCAATGCGGTGGTTAATTTAAGAACAACTGGGCAGTTTATTCGTTGGGTGGGGTTATAAGGTTTGACCATTTATACTCATCTCCATACAATAGCAAGAATTACATCCCAGCCGGAAAGCACTGAGTGACCCAATCGCAGCATAGCTTAAAACATATCATTTTCCCCTTGATTCTACTTTCAGCGATCTGCTTAGGTGGCCTAATGGGGTATTTTTTCCCGCAGGAAGCGCGAAATTTGAAGCCTTTAGGCGATATTTTCCTTAATTTGCTCTTCACCATCATTATTCCTCTGATTTTTTTCAGTGTGTCCTCCGCAGTAGCGCGGGCTGGTGCCTTAGGTAAACTGGGGCGAATCATGGGCTCTATGCTGCTCGTCTTTGTCTTTACCGGTGCGGTAACCTCGCTCTTTAGCCTCCTTGTGGTAATTATTTTTCCACCTGCTCAAGGAGTACAGCTTAGCTTATCCCATAATGCAACAGTCCAATCAGTGACTTTAGCCGATCAATTGGTCGGAATTTTTACAGTTCCTAATTTTGCGCAATTATTGAATCAAGAACACATATTAGCCTTAATCGTGTTTTCCCTTTTAGTTGGTTTAGCGGTTACTCGTGTCAGTGAAAAAGCCCAAAGTTTTGCGGACTTTTTACAAGCAGGCGAGGAAATTTTCCTCAAAGTATTTAGTTTTATTATGTACTATGCCCCCATAGGCTTTTTTGCTTATTTTGCAGTTTTAGTCAGTGAACTCGGCCCACAATTACTAGAAGGTTATTTACGCGTTACTGCCTTATATTATTCAGCGGCTTTAATCTACTTTTTCCTAGGATTAAGCCTGTATGCCTACATGGCGGGAAAGGGTACTGGGCTGAAATTATTCTGGCGTGAGGTCTTTTTACCGGCCTTCACTTCTTTGGCTACCTGCAGCAGTGCTGCAAGTATTCCTGCTAATTTATTAGCAACTCAGCGCATGCAAGTGCCCAAAGAAATTTATGAAACCTCTATTCCTTTAGGATCAATTATCCATAAAGACGGATCCGTCATGGGTGGAGTGTTTAAGATAGCCTTTTTATTTGGAATTTATCATTGGGATTTTGCCGGAGCAGGGGTTTTATTGACAGCATTTGGGGTGTCCTTGCTAGTCGGTACAGTCATGGGGGCAATTCCCAGTGGGGGAATGTTAGGTGAGTTGTTGATTTTAAGCGTATACGGTTTCCCGCCGTCCGTATTGATGGTGATTGCCGCAATAAGTATTATTATCGATCCTATTGCTACCTTGCTTAATGTAACGAGTAATAGTGTGAGTAGTATGTTAATCGCGCGTTTGGTAGAAGGGCGGGCGTGGTTTGCGAACTCAAACCGTTGAGCGAAATGAACCTGGCTGTACTACTATGGTAAACTATTAACAGATAGTAGAAATAACTGAGGTAAGATGAGTTCTAACCTTGGTAGCTTTTTGATAACTTTCTCACAGGAGAAAAAGTAATGATCCTTTTACTAGCCATGCTTTCATTTTCTTTGGCCATGTCAATTACACCAGGGCCCGTAAATATGATAATTCTTTCCTCAGGTATTAATTATGGAGTAAAGAAAACTATTCCTTATGTGTCAGGGGCGACTGTTGGGTTTATCTTATTATTGCTGTTTATTGGGTTTGGATTCTCGCAATTTATTAAAGCCTACCCATTTTTTCTAACCTACCTCGCAATTGCCGGATCTGTATATATTGTTTATCTGGGATATAAAATTGCTTCTGATAAACCAGAGTTAAAAATAAGCAAAAATGATGCTCCTAAATTTTACGAAGGTTTTTTACTGCAATGGATAAATCCGAAAGCTTGGATTGCTTGTGTGTCTGGGGCCTCAATTTTTTCCAGTGCAACAAGTTATAATCCGTTTTTGATGTTTGCTATGGTCTATTTTATTGTATGTTATATTTCACTTTTTATTTGGGCAATTTTGGGTGATAAAGTATCTCATTTACTAAAGGATCACTTTCGTCTACGTCAATTTAATTTCATCATGGGATTATTATTGATGTTAACAGCGGGATACTTATGCTTCAGTCAGATAAATTATTAATTGTCCCCACCCGTTGTTCAGTTGCTACATGCGGGTTTTCGTGCCCGCTCACGGGCACGAAAAACGTCGTAGTCGTTGCTTCGCAAACTCAGCATCAACCTACCATGTATTCCTATCATTCATGCGTCAAATGTACCGCATAAGGTCCTTTATTATGTTTAATTCCTTTACCCAATAAATTATCCAAATCAAACACGTTAGGTTCAGAATCATGGCCGTGAACATAATTGACAAAATAAGGTTTATTTTCCGGCTCATAATTTCTATCTAAAATCGCGTAATCTCTATTCCACAGGACCTGATGAATAGGGCTCTCTGTATTCGATTTAGTATGTGCTTCGTTGAGTTCCGTGTAATGTTTTGTAAAATTATTACTCATAATCCATTGGGTCATCACCGTATTGATGGCATTAAAACTCTGACTTAAATCATCTAAATTTCGATCACTATATTTCACTTGCAAATCTTGAGCTAAGGCATTTAAGATTTGCAAATCCAACGGAGCGTGACTAAAAATAGTGATTTCCTTTTTATTTTTATTAATCAAATAACCTGGAAAAACGATATGCTTTAAATAATGCGTTTGGACAATTTGTATTACTTCCTCTTTGTTCACTAAGCCTCGATTAATAATTTTGGCAAGATTTAACATGGATTGTACGATGGATTCATTTTTACCTTGGCCATACGGATTTTTACTAAAATCATGATCTAAGCTTTCATATGCTTCTAAGAAAAAATTGCCATGATTGGAAAGCACTATCTCAAAAGGTACATCTTCACTATCTAGTTTTTTGTAGATCAATAAAGTGAAATAATCATTCATTCCGCGATCACAAAGATCATCGCCAAGAAATCTTATTTTTTGTTCAGCACTATAAGTGCCCTGATCAACAAGATCTCTAAATAAAGTGAGATCTTCCGCAGTCAGTTGCTCCGGCTTTTTTTTATAAATTTCCAGTAATAATTTATAACTTCCCTTGCTCAGATTAAGCACATGAGAATTGATGAGAAAGTACAACAATTTGATGGCGTTTCCATGTAAATCACCGATAGTCACCTCAGTACCAGCAGCATACACACTACTTTTTTTAGGAAAGACCTCTAAATTGACCGTTTTAATTTCTAACTCATTATAAGGTTTGTGCGCATAGCACGAGGAGTAGATAGTGGTGAGAATAAAAGCTAAGCAAAAAATAAATTTTTTCATCGAGAAAAAGTCCTTTTAAATTAAAATCTCGAATGACTTCAAGCAAGTCGACCCATAAGTATAGTCAATGAAAAGTTTAATGCAAATCGCAATATTTTTTTTAAAAAATAAATGACTATTTAACAATTACCTAGTTGATATTTTGTTGTTAATGGAAAAATTATAACCACTAAGGCCTATAATGGAATAGTGATTTGGATTTTTCCTACCTAAATATTACAGGAGGTAATATGTCTTACTTAAAATATTGGCTATCGCTTTTCTTGTTATCATCAACCGTTTTCGCACAAACTTATCAAGGCGAATTAGAAGTTTTAGTGGCTGATGATTTTACTAAACAACAAGCAAAAACTTTATATAAGCTTCATGAAGGCATAGAAGTTTACACTTTAGAAATTCCTAAATCATTAATTAACACAGAATTTTTGACAGGCACGAAAGTGATTATTGAAGGCCAAGAAAAAGCAGGCTTTACGGCTGATAATAAAATCATTCACGTGGAGAGTATCTTAAAAGAAAAAGGGGTTGCTGCAATCTCCAAAAAATATGGGTTTGAAAATCGCAAAGCCTTAGTCCTTTTGGTTGATTTCAACAATATACAAGCGACTAAAACAGTGAAAGTAAAGGATGTTGATAGCATCATGTATGAAACACCGCGTTCTATGCAGAAAAATATCTTAACTGATTCTTTTGGCCAAGTGTTTTTTAACCGAGATACTAATAATGATGGCAAAGCTGATATTGAAACGGTAAAACTTGACTATGCAGCTAAAGGTTGTAGTCCTGATCAATGGGCTAGAGATGCATTAAGTGCGGCTACTCAAATGGGGATTAAACTTAATTTATACCAACATTTCATGTTTGTTATTCCCAAAGATGTGAACTGTAACTGGGGTGGTCTTGGACATTTAGGTTGCGGTACGAGTTGTTATACTTGGATACGCGCATATGAACCTCAAGGGACCTATGCTCAAATCGTTTATGTCCATGAGATAGGTCACAATTTGGGTATGCATCATTCCGCTACTGATACGAATAATGATGGGGTACCAGAATCTGAATATGGTGATGCCGCTTGCATTATGGGTACAGGCGATTTTCAATACCTCAAACAAGCTAATGCGCCTCATCGTGATCAAATGCATTGGTTTGACATGTTTTCCAATCGTTTGAAAGTTGTGAGTGGTGATGGGGTATTTGCTATAAGTCCTTTGGATGCAGGTATAGATCATACAGGTTTGTTAACTTTGAAAATCCAAAGAAACAGCTCTGAAACTTACTATGTGTCTTTTCGTAGAGACATAGGTCCTTTTGGCCCAGGTGCACCTGCTTATTTGGATAAAGTGAATATTCATCGAGTAGTGGCCGGGGATTCGCATTCCTATTTTATTAAGGCCATTGGAGCCGGCGAGAGCTTTGTTGATCCTAAAATCAATCTCAATATTTCGGTCATCTCTTTGGATAAAAATTTCGCGCTGATAAGTGTGAAGAAATAGGAGAGTTTTCGTGTAGCCTGTATTACGACTTCGTCTAATACAGGCTACAAACCCACCTGTGAAAAAGAAGTTTCACCACAGGCTACTCTGGACCCTACAAGCAATAAATGATACTGTAACCCCCAATTTATTTTGACTATGAGTAGAAACAATTGATGGAATACAATTCATGGCGCAAATTGCAAGGATTTGCAGCAACAGTACAGAGCGTCGTTTCTAGCCTAGAAAAGCCTGAAAAAACCCTTATAACTCAAGCAGGTATCACTCTTGACTACTCAAGACAAAGAATAAATCAAGACATCCTTAACGGATTGATCGATTTAGCGCATGAAGCGCAATTGTCTGAAAAAATAAAGGCGTTAATGCAAGGTGAAAAGCTCAATCTCAGCGAAAACAAAGCCGCTTTACATACAGCACTTCGTAGAGACGAACAGCAGGAGCTATTACTAGATGGTATTAACATCATGGCTGAAGTGCAGGAGGCTAAAGCTCAAATTCAATGGGTTGCCAATACGGTTCGTGCCAAAAAATGGCTGGGTTATACCGGACAGCCTGTTACAGATATTGTTAATCTAGGCATTGGGGGTTCCGATCTAGGTCCCCGTTTATGTATTGATGCTCTAAAAACTTATACCTCTAAAGAGCTTCGCTATCATTTTATTTCAGACGCGGATCCGGATAGCTTTAACGATGTCATTACACAAATCAATCCGCAAACTACCTTATTTATCATTACTTCAAAATCCTTTACCACTAAGGAAACTTTATACAATTTTAGTAAATTGCTTAAGTTGTACCC